>NZ_QNUB01000017.1:0-144350 GCF_008042345.1 Bacillus sp. AR8-1 | reverse complement strand
TCCGGCACTTCTTCTACAACTGATTTCTCTTCTACGACCGGTGCTTCTTCTACAACTGATTTCTCTTCTACGACCGGTGCTTCTTCTACAACTGATTTCTCTCCGGTGCTTCTTCTACAACTCGTTTATTTTCTTCTGTTTCTGCAATTAAAACATTCGCAAAGCTTTGAACATCGTTCTTTGTCTGTTCATCAGCCTCAGCTACATGTATGAATTCACTGTTTTGTTCAATTACTTCATCTTCTTGCTGAATTTCCTCAAGTGCTACAAATGTCTCTACTACAGGCCCTTTTGTTTCTGCGATCACTTCCACTTCTTCTAGCTCTTCTGTTTCCGCAATCACTTCCACTTCTTCTAGCTCTTCTGTTTCTGCAATTACTTCTACTTCTTCTGACTCTTCCGCTTCTGCAATTACTTCCACTTCTTCTGACTCTTCTGCTTCTGCAATTACTTCCACTTCTTCTGATTCTTCTGTTTCTGCAATTACTTCCACTTCTTCTGCTTCTTCTGTTTCTGCATTTTCTTTCGCTTCTGCTTCTTCAATTACTTCCACTTCTTCTGATTCTTCTGTTTCTGCAATTACTTCCACTTCTTCTGATTCTTCTGTTTCTGCAATTACTTTTCTGACTCTTCTGCTTCTGTGATTACTTCTACTTCTTCTACTTCTTCCATTTCTGCAATTACTTCTACTTCTTCTGGCTCTTCTGTTTCTGCAATTACTTCCACTTCTTCTACTTCTTCCATTTCTGCAATTACTTCTACTTCTTCTGGCTCTTCTGTTTCTGCAATTACTTCCACTTCTTCTGACTCTTCTGCTTCTGCGATTACTTCCACTTCTTCTGACTCTTCTGCTTCTGCGATTACTTCTACTTCTTCTAGCTCTTCTGTTTCCGCGATTACTTCCACTTCTTCTAGCTCTTCTGTTTCTGTAATTACTTCCACTTCTTCTAGCTCTTCTGGTATTTCCACAATGATTGTTTCTTCAAGTTTTTCTTCTGCTTTGACAATCACTGATTCTTCTGGAGCTTGCTTTTCTACTTCAATAGTAGGTTGTTTTATTTCTGTATTACGTTTAATTTCTTCTGATAATATTGTATCCTCGTGCTCTACTTTAGAAGCTACTAATTCTTCTTGTAGATTGTTTTCGTTTAACACCACTACATCTTTTTCTAGCTTAGCACTTTCCATCTGCTCAGCTACTGTTTTATGAAGTAATTCATCCGCTGAAACTTCCTGCGGTGTACTCATTTCTTTAATCACTTCTTTTTCTTCTACTAAAGGCACTTGGCGTTCAATTTCATAACCGTTTTTCTCTAGCCATTGATCAACAACTGATTTTTCTTCTTTTTTGCTCTGTTGGCCTTTCTGTTCAACTACTTCACCTGGAGCAGAAGACGTTGCTTGTCCTTCTGAGAAATCAGATAATTTATATCCTTTTTTCTCTAACCATGCATCAACAACTGCTTTTCCCTCTACAGATATTTCAAGATCTTCTCTTTCTTTTACTTCCTCCTGCTTTTCAACCTTTTTCTCTACTGAAGGACGATTATATCCATAAATTGGCGAAATCATTTCTGTTGGACGAAATGGTCTACGGTTACTCTCTTGCGAAGGTGCAGATGCCTTTTTAACGACAGACTCCCGCACCGGTTCATATTGCACTTCCGGCTCTTCATATGTAGAAACTACCTTTTCCACATACGGTCGTCTGCTTCTTTCCACCTTTATTCCTCTTTGGGCAGTCGGTTCTTCATATGCTACTCCTTGAACAGGTTGTTCTTCAAAGCGATTTACTTCGCTTTCATCCTCTTCATCGAACCCATTATCCGGTACTAAAGGAAAACGGCATTTACCTGCATTCCTACTTGCCATTTGTGCTTCTCTTGCTTCAGTGTAGTGGTTTACACGAGGAATTTTCGGCTGACTTTCAATTTGCTTTGGTACTTCTTTATTCATCGCTGTTTGTTCTTCCTCTTTGTTAAACAGCTTTTTCATCCAATCTAACATGCTTACCACTCTTTCTACTAAATAGTAACATCCTTTATTGTATCAGCATTCGGCGAAAAGTGCAGGTAAAATTAAGCATGTCATATTTATCCACAATATTCTAATTTACGAGTGTTTTCATATGGAAAAACGCAGCCTTTCATGTAAGACTGCGCTTAAGCTTTACTCTTCCGATATGCATCTACACTATCCGTTACACTTTGCAATAAAGAATTTACATACTGCGGGTCAGATAATTTTTTATCTTCTTCATGGTTTGACATAAACCCAAGTTCTAATAGTACGCCAGGTACTTTGGACCAATTGAATCCAGAAAGGTCATCCCTAAATTTAATTCCATTTACTTTTACTTGCTGGTTCTCCCTCATTTTATTTACAATCATTTGAGAGATTTGAAGACTTTCCGCATAAATCTCTTTCGTATACGGACTTCCTTCTGCCGGCGTCAATACAGCAAATCCACTTTCGTTTGGATTTTCAGAACCATCTGCATGAAGACGTAAAAATAAATTAGCCTTATGATTATTTGCGAATGTCGCCCGTTCTTTATTACTTATATCAACGTCTTGTGATGTTCTCGTCATTAATACTTGTATCCCTTTTGCTTCAAGCTTTTCTTTTAATAAAAAAGCCATTTCTAATACAAGTACAGCCTCTCTCTTTTTCGTCACAACACCTGTTGTACCGTCTGTCACTTTATATTTTTGCGTTGTTGCCCCTGGTCCAATTGGCTCTAAATTTAAATTCGCTTTTTGTTGATGCCCTGGATCAATAACGACGAGAAACTTTCCTTGCTTTTCATTACTCTCTACTTTTTGTTCATTATTTTGCACTGGTTGCTCAATTGGCGGCACAGTTGTAGTTTCTTCTTTCTTTTCCTCGGCTGATACTTCCTCTTGCCTCTGTTCTACTTGCGATTCTTCGTTCTTTTCTTGTTCTTGCTGCTTTTCTACCGGTGCGTCTTCTTTGGTATCTTTGTTTTTCTCTTGTATAGAAGATGTAGTTTCTTTTTTCGGCTGCTCTTGTGAACAACCGGCCATATATATTCCAATGAATGCAATCATGCTCATTATTTTTATATACTTCATACTTCTCTCCCATCACTTTGCACCGGATTCAAAGTTTTTCTTATAATTGCCCTATAATCTCATCCATATTTCCAATATAAACTGGCTGCCATGTTTCTGTACCACGTTCTGCAGTATAAACTGGATAAGCGTCATCATCTATATTTACGAAAACTGGATCGCCCATATCCGTTTCATATCCAATTGCAATCCATCCTTCTTGCCACTTTCCGTTTTCTTCACTTATTAATGACTTTTTATGTTTATCATATCGGTAACCGATTTGTCCTTTTTCTAATTCACTTTCACTAAACACATATATTTCATAAGTACCTAGCTCAACATCTTGCTGTTTTGAAGTTTCAATTCGTTTTAGAAGTTCTGCGATTTTTGGTTGTTGTTTCATACGTCTATCCCCTTCTATTTTTCTAAATTTTAACTAGTTTGTTTATAAAATACAATATAGATTTTAAGACAAAAGGTGACACCTTTATCATATTTACGATTTTTTGAGTATATCTATCACAACTCTCAATATATTAACGATTCAACACGAAATTTCGACTTACCAACAAAAATGACAAAAAAGAGAGGCTGCCCAAAAGGACAACCTCTCTTTTCTTATATCAATTAAAATTTAAATTCTTGTCCAACTTCAAAACTATCTTCTAATACAAGAATACCTTTTTCTTGTGGAGCGTCTGGAAGCTCTAATTCACGTGCAGAGCAGATCATTCCAGAAGAAGGAACACCGCGAAGCTCAGCTGGCTTGATTAACATACCGCTTGGCATTACAGCACCGATTTTTGCAACGACAACTTTTTGTCCTGCATCAACGTTTGGTGCGCCACATACGATTTGTAATGTTTCTGTACCGATTTCTACTTTACAGATGTTTAACTTATCAGCATTTGGATGCTTTTCTTTTTCAGCTACATAACCTACAACAAATTTCGGAGAAAGATCTGCTTCTACTGTTTCTTCAAAGCCGTTCTTCGCTAAAATTTCGTTGATTTTCTCAACAAGCTCTTTCGTTAATGTAAGGTTACCTGTTTCTGTTACTTCTAAATAAGAAGATGCATTAAAGATGTTGAATCCTCCCGTTACGTTGCTTTCACGATCATAAACGCGAGCAACATCTCCTTTGCGATCAAAAGTACGGTTCTCTAAAGTAATATCTTGTAAGGCAACAATTAAAGTGTCACCAATTCCTTCAAGGTTGTAAAAAACGTTCACTTCGTTCATCCTTTCTCTTTTCCATCTGTCTTCTTCCGATTTTTCGCTAAAATAAAGATTGGTTCAAACTCTCCATCTTCATATACGAATGAAAGTGATGTAATCGGAACATGCCCTTCGGCAAAAAATTTCATTGTCATTTGTGCAATAATATCATAACCGATTTCGTTAACGATATCAGCAATAATTAATACATCTTGGTGAGGAACAGCAACAACCATGTCACCAGAAATCTTTTCACGCATCGATTGTAGTAACGATTCGTTTAAAATACGCGTCGCGTCATATCCATCATTTGTGTTTAAAAAGTAGAATGTATTACCCGCTACTGTGTCTTGTTTAAATTCATAACCTAATGAACGAGCATTGAATAATGCCATTTCACGTACTTGCTGTTCTGTAAGTTCTAATTTTTGTAACAGACGCTCATCGATTAGTCGATACGTTTTATTCGAATCTAACGCATAGTAAATACGTGTTTCCGCCGTATGATCCGTCATAATAAACGGATTTCCTTCTTCTGCTTGTTTCGGGAAAGAAGTAGAGCGAATAACAGGTAAAATTTTCGCTCCGCTATTTTCTTCTTTATGCATCGCAATTAGCGCTTCTTGTACATAATAAGCAACCTCTTCAATTGCTTTTTCTTTATTCACTTCCCATTTTGCCACAACTCCTGGAAGCGATACGTTAATACCTTTTTTAGAGTCTTTCTGTTCAATACGTAGAACTTCTTTCTCGCTATCATACTGAAAGTCCCATTCTGGGCGAGATAATTTCTTCATTAACTCGTCTTTCATCTTTTTACTTGTCATCTTCATCTCTTTTTCCTCCCTTCCAAAAAAATAACCTCCCCCGCGAAGGTAGAGGTTGTTTTACAATTCAATTGGCAAATTGCCTTATTTTAAACCTTCAATAAACTCTTCGATTTGTTCTTGTGTTTTACGATCTTTGTTTACATAGCGACCAGTTTCTTCACCCTTATTGTACGCTACAAAGCTCGGAATGCCAAATACGTCTAATTTTACACATAGATCAATAAACTCATCACGATCTACATAGTAAAATGAGAAATCACTATATTTCTCTTCTACTTCTGGCATAAATGGGTCTACAAAACGGCAGTCTGGGCACCATTCTGCTGAGAACATAAAGACTACATTCTCTTCATTTTTTAATTGTTGGAATTGCTCCATGCTTTCTAATGACTTCATCTATATTTCCTCCTCTAACGAGTGCATGTTTTCATGTTATAATCTTTCTTTTATACTACCATACATCACGCATGGTGCAAGGTTTATGCTTGCTTTTCGTCATACTTATATTGCCCAACAAGTAACTTAACAACGTGTACAAATAATTCCGTACGATCAACATAATCATCTGTAAAAATACCGATTGCACCTTCGTGACTACGAATATCTTTTCTATGTACAAACTCTTCCATCACTTCACTTAACTCCTTGCCCTCTTCAAGAGGTGCTAAAAAATCATCCGGTAACGTAATACGTGCCCCGCCGGCAACAAATATTTTACCATCACTTGTTGCTAGCGCGCCCCAATTACACATAAATAAACCGTACTCCGTTTTCATTACGCCGCCTTCTAGCCCAATACCAATTTGAGCTCCTCCTTCCTCTAGCGCTCGCTTCGCTCTATTAATCGCTCCTTGCATCGTCTCTTCATCTGAAAACGGCTGATTTGCTACTCCTGAAGGAACAGAAAGAGATGTAATTTCAGCATCTTTCCAAACCTTCTCCACAGCGCCAACCTTCGTTTTATTCTTCGATCCAACTACTACCTTCATTTCGTTCACCTCTATAAAAATTCATCATTCTATTCTAATATCCGCATCAGATACGAATTAAGTATCAACCACTACCACATATCACCAAGTCATCTATTCAGCCTAAAAAAGAAGGTTTTTTCTAGCAACATTACCGTCTTCGAAAACAAAAACAGCCTTCCTCTCACTTCCTACTTGGAGTCTTCATACATCATTCGAACACCAATTAAGCACTGACCGCTCCCAATCATCGCTGGGTCATCTATTCAACCTAAAAAAAGAAGGGTTTTTCGCCCTTCTTCTCTACGCGTTATTCTTAATTGTCTCTAACGTCGTTTTATCTGTTGTTCTTACAAGCTTCGTAATTAATTCTTTCGCCGCTGCATAATCATCAACATGTAAAATTGAAGCATGTGTATGAATGTAGCGTGCACAAACACCAATTACTGCTGATGGGATACCAGAGTTACTTGTATGTACACGGCCAGCATCTGTACCACCTTGTGAAATAAAGTATTGGTACGGAATGTTGTTTGTTTCTGCTGTATCTAAAATGAATTCGCGCATTCCTCTATGTGTTACCATCGTGCGATCGTAAATACGAAGAAGGGCACCTTTTCCTAATTGACCGAACTGCGTTTTGTCACCAGATGCATCGTTTGCTGGACTTGCATCAAGCGCATAGAAAATGTCTGGTTGAATCATATTTGCAGCGGTTTGCGCTCCGCGAAGACCTACTTCTTCTTGTACAGTAGCACCAGAATATAATGTATTTGGTAATGTTTCATCTTTTAATTCTTTTAACAATTCGATTGCAAGACCACATCCGTAACGGTTGTCCCAAGCTTTCGCCATAATTTTCTTCTCATTTGCCATCGGTGTGAATGGGCAAATCGGCACGATTTGTTGTCCTGGTTTTACACCAATTTCAATCGCATCTTCATAACTATCTGCACCTATATCAATTAACATATTTTTTATATCCATCGGTTTTGCACGTTGCGCGTCACTTAATAAATGAGGAGGAATAGAACCAACAACCCCAATAACAGGACCATTCTTCGTCATAACTTGTACACGCTGCGCTAATAAAACTTGGCTCCACCAGCCGCCTAACGTTTGAAAACGAAGCATTCCGTTTTTCGTAATTTGCGTAACCATGAAACCTACTTCATCCATATGACCTGCTACAAGAACACGCGGGCCAGTTTCGTCCCCTTTTTTCAGACCAAATACGCTACCTAAACCGTCTTGTACAATTTCATCCGCATATTTGCTTAATTCTTGTTTCATAAAACGGCGTACATCATGTTCAAAACCTGATGCACCTTGTAATTCTGTTAACGTACGAAATAATTGCAATGTCTCTTTATTCACGAAGTCCCCTTCTTTCAAACCTTAGTAGAATACCTCTTTTATTGTAACGAAATTTTCGAAATGTTTCTAGTTTCTTCTTTTTTAGCTGTATTTGCTTTATAATTATTATTGGTACACTATTTTTATTTTATAGAATTGAGGTGAATATATGAGCTGGAAAGGTTTAGTAGCAGGTCTTGGCGTTGGGTTCGCAGCTGGTTATCTCGTTGCAAACAAAGTACAAGAACAATCCCATATTTCTTCAGAAAAAGCATTGAAAATGGTGAAACAAGCATTAAGTCATAAAGGTGAAATTACTGGCTCTTGGGTACATATGGTTCCAGAGACATTTGAAAAATATGATGTCGCATATGAAGTTTATCGCGGCGGTCTTACAACAATGTTAGATGATATACAAGAACGATTTGAATTTTTAGTTGATGCTAAAACAGGTACTGTTTTAGAGGTTATAGCAGCATAAAACGGAGGGTTCCCACTAGGTGAACCTCTTATTTTTTTGAAATTGCGGGTATTGATTAAAATTATATCAGCGATTTTTTAAATATATCGACTTACCGACAAAACCCGACAATAAAAAAGAAGCTGCTCCAATAAATATGATGGAACAACCTCCTATTTTTATGCTTCTATACTCGTTTTCCGTTCTATTTTTTCTACGATATGACCTTCCTCATTCCACTTCACAGCGCGATAATATGCGTCATGGTAAAACGTAAACCATGCCTCTTTTTCAGCACCATACTTCATCCATTTTTGTTTATTTTCAATCGAGGTCATCGGATAATCATCGTATGCCATTACCCATAATACATTTTGATGCGCGTGCGTCGGCAAGAGATCTGCTAAATGTAGCATCGTTTCCCCTTGACTCTCCAAAATGATGACTGCATGTCCATCACTATGCCCACCCGTATGTGCCATCTTGATTTCATCTGTAATTTCTATTTCTTGCTGAAACGTAACAACTTGATCTACAATCGGTTCCCAATTTTCCTTCCAATATGTATTACGGGATCTAATATTTGGGTTCCTCATTTCATTCCACTCTGTTTCACTTACGTAAACTTTCGCATTTGGAAACGCTGGTACAAGGTGATCCCCATCCCATTTTGTTAGGCCAGATGCATGATCAAAATGAAGGTGTGTCATTAAAACATATTGAATATCTTCAGGCTTTAATCCCTGTTTTTCTAACGATTCATAAACCGATGATTCTTCTGTTACACCTTGATTTCGTTTCATCTTCTCATCCAACTTACCGTTTCCTATTCCTGAATCAATGAGCATATTTCCATCTTTCGTTTGTAAAAGTAACGGATCTGTTCGTAAGTAAATATGATTTGTGTCATTATGTTTATATTTACGTGACCAAAGTACTTTCGGCACAACACCAAACATTGCCCCTCCATCTAAATGTGTATTTCCGCCTTTTAACCACGTTACTTTTATATCTCCAATTTGTAACTGTTCCATTACACATCCCCCTTTCAATTAATCTTAACATAAAATTCTGATTATTTTAGATGTAAAAAAACCTATGCATTACTGCATAGGCTCTGTACGATATTTTGCTTCAACTCGGTAAATACGATGACCTTTACTAGAGAATTTCTCTTCGTATTCAGTCATGATGTTACCTTCAAAGTCGCTGTTATGAAGATCTAAGCTTAAGTAAGTTAGTAACATACCATACTCAGCCATACTCATAAGAGAATATTCAAATAAACCTTGGTTATCTGTTTTGAAATGAATTTCTCCGCCTTCTACTAACACTTCTTCATAATTGCGTAAAAACGTTTTATACGTTAAACGACGCTTCGTATGACGCTTCTTTGGCCATGGATCTGAGAAGTTTAAATAAACGCGATCAATCTCACCTTTTGCAAAGAAAACTGTTAAATCTTCAGCATCTTTATTAATTAACTTTAAGTTCGGCACTTCTTCTTCAATTAATTTATCAAGTGCATCTACAACAACACTTGTGAATTTTTCAATTCCAATATAATTAATATGTGGATTCGCTTTTGCCATATCATACATAAAGCGGCCACGCCCTGTACCTACTTCAATATGAATTGGTTGTTCATTTCCAAATACTTCTTTCCAGTTACCAGCGCGCTCCTCTGGGTTTCCGATTACGATATGTGAATACTCGTTAATTCGATCCATTGCATATGGTTTATGTCTTAAACGCATAGATGTCTCCCTCTCTTTACAAAACTATTTTAAAGGAATAATTCCTTCTTTCTTTTTTTAATCAATCTACCAAACAAAAAACCAAGTACGTACGAGCACTCGGTCCGTTTCTTTCAAGTATAAGATGTACCATTTTGATAAAAACTACATACAGCATTAAACATTCCATGACGAAACAGCTTTTTCTCTTACATTTGAAGAGAAAAACAATCGAAAGGATGATCCGTTCATGCCAATTAATCAACAACATCAATTAGAAGTGCTGAAAGATATTTTAGTCAACCACCAAAGTGATTGCTGCGGGACAGTTTCAGAATGCGAGCAATTAGAGCGCCTCATTCAATCGTTACTCGCAAACGATAATATAAGTAGTGACGCTAAAACAATGCTAAACGATGTATATTCTTATAGTCAATCGGGTAAATCTTCCTCTAATTTGGACAACCATATTTCCAATAATCAAGAACAACTTACTCAGTGGATTGCTGGAATGGACAATTTTTCTTAAGTATTATTCTGAAGCAAGTAGTTGCTGTAAATATTGATGCCAATATTCAGCTTCTGCTTGCTGTTTTTTTGTTGTATGCCATTGAATAGACAAAATCGTTTGTGCTATCACATACCATCTCATGCGCCTAAGCAGCGATTCATCCATTTCAATATCATAAAAACCGAGCCACTCACTCCACTCCTGGCGCGGAATGTACCAATATAATAACATACCAAGGTCTAGAGCTGGGTCAGCAATTACAGCTCCATCCCAATCAATTAAAAACAACTCATCTTCATCCGACAATATCCAGTTGTTATGGTTTACATCACAATGGCATACAACGAATTCATTGTATTCAATAGCTTTTAATGAATCCATTAAATATTGAAGGCCTTGCTGAATTGTTTCATCATCCCTTATATCTCCTCTTAAAACGAGTTGCAGTTGTTGTAATAACTCTTGTGCGTGAAGCGGTTGCTTCCCAAGTCTTTGAATCATCTGTACAAGCGCTTTAGAGGAGTGAATTTTCTTCAAAAGTTTCGCAACACGTTCTAGTTTCATATCCTCTGGCTCTAACTTCTGTCCCGGAAGCCATTTTTGAGCAGAAATTACATCACCGTTCGTTACCCTTCTTGTCCAAAGTAATTTTGGAACAATTCCTTCTGCTGACAATACCGCTAAAAAGGGCGATGTATTCCGCTTTAAAAATAACTTCTGTTGTCCGTTTTGCGCAATATATGCATCGCCCGTTACTCCACCAGCCGGTACAAGACTCCACTCTTTTCCTAATAATTGTTCCAACCATTCCATATTCATTACCCGTTAACAAATCCTTATCTTTTATAGTTATGAAAAGAAAAACCGCAACATTTCTACACATGTTGTGGATTCATATATTTTACTGTAAATGAAAAGAAAAATTAGCCTCAGCCAAAAATTCTCTATTTTATTTTACAAAACCTGTCATAGAATGACAACTTATCAAAATCGTCACCTTTGTCAATTCTACATTTATTACATTCTCATCGTCAAGTAGCGATTTGTCACATTATCGTCAATATATACGTGCTAATTGGAGCGAGCCTAAGTTCCTTTCCTCTAAATGAAGAAATTGGCTCTATTTTCGCTTGCTTTTCGTCTACTATCACATGCCACGTTTCTTCTTTCGGAAGTTGCACAGTTTTAGCTTCTAAACCGCTATTAAATAAAACGACAATCTCTTTCCACGGCCCAAACGATTCTGCATGCTCTAGGTGATATGCAAGTACTTCTGTAGATGTTTGTAAAAAAGTCATATGTTTTTTTATAAGGTCTGCGTTTTGTAATCGGAATGCCCCATGCTCTTTACGAATCGCAATTAAACCTTTTATATAGTTAACGGTCTCTATTTCTTTCTCTTTTTGATCCCAATCTAATTGATTGATCTCATCATTTGCATTATAGCTATTTTCATTTCCTTTCTTCGTACGATAAAACTCTTGTCCTGCATGCAAGAAAGGAATACCTTGTGAAAAAATAACCATTGCGCTCGCTAGCAGGTGACGTTTTTTCAAAATCGCTTCTGATTCTTCATTACTGCGCACTAGTTTATCCCACATCGTCATATTATCATGACATTCTACATAGTTAATGCTTTGCGCCGGCTCTAGAAACAGCCCTGTTTCTTTCATACTTAAAAGACTTCCTGCTGCAATATACTGCAAATGATTACAGTCTACATGCCCACCAAATGCAAAACCACGCTTATTTATATGAAATGTACTCCCTTTTATCCCATCACGAAATTGATCATTAAACTGCGCCATATGTGGCATTTTCTTCGCATTATTTAACGTTGCTTTTTCCTCACGAGGAAGCGGTGTTTGTAAATCCCATCCTTCTCCTAATAACAAAGCATCTCGTTTTATGTTTCGCACTTCTTTTTCTATCATATTCATTGTATCAACATCTAAAATTCCCATTAAGTCGAATCGGAATCCATCGACATTGTATTCAGTAAGCCAATATAAAATAGACTCTACAATGAATTTCCTCATCATTTTCCGTTCAGATGCTATATCATTTCCGACTCCCGTCCCATTAGAAGGCATACCATCTTCACCATGACGAAAATAGTATCCTGGAACAAGCTTTTCAAATGATGATAGCTCTCTTTCATAAACATGATTATATACAACATCTATAATTACCCTAATGCCATGCTCATGAAATGTCTCGATCAACTGTTTACACTCTACTATCCTGTTATACGGATCAGAGGGATTTGTAGCATAAAATCCTGTTGGTGCATTGTAATATAATGGATTATACCCCCAATTATAGGCAGATGAAGGATTCGCCTCATCTACACCACCGAAACAATATAACGGTAATAGTTCAACATGTGTAACACCTAAATCTTTTATATGAGACAACCCTGTTAAAGTCCCGTTCCGTCCTGTTGTTCCCTCTTCCATCAATCCTTTATATGTTCCCTTTTGAATCACTCCACTATTTTGATGTATAGTCGCATCACGAATATGCAGTTCATACAATATGGCATCTGTCATTGATTGTAATGGTGGTAATCCTTCTCTTCTTGTTACATTCGTTTTTTCTAAATCGATAACAACACCGTGTTTTCCGTTTACCGTCACCGACTTTGCATAAGGATCTACAGCTTCGTTCCATATTAAATTAATACAAACAAGAAATGTATAGCGCGCTCCGTCTAAATCACCTTGTAATGTTTGAATCCAAACTCCGTTTTCTCCCCTGTACATTTCATGATCGGCATATTCTTTATCGCTCTTATAAATTCTTACTTTCGCAAGCCTTGCAGTTGGGGCCCATACTTTAAATGTCGTTTCTTCTTTTTGATACACAGCACCTAAATCTGTACCTTCGTAATAATACTTTTCATCGAAAATTGTTGTTCGAATAACAGCACCTATTTGTAAATCCGTTTCTTCATTCCGTTCATCTCGTACTGTATAATACTTTCCCACATCTAGCGGCTCTTCTATAAAGCACTCATACTTCGTTGCATCTGGAAGCGCAATCGTATGAGCAATCGGTAAATCTTTCACATTACTTCCTTCTTGCAAACGAAATGTCCGACTTGTTCCATACGCATGTGGGAGCAAAATTGTAATTTTATTCATTTCATCTAAATAGGCATCAAATGGACGTTTTACTTTCAACATAAAAAAATCACCATCATTCTCAAAGTTAAAATAAAGTGAAACTTTAATGAGCGAGATAAAATGAGCTGCAAATGATAAGGCTTTTCTTATCAACAAGACTCTATACAGTAACTCCATTCTTCTCTATAGTATATTCACCTGCATAAAAAACGTTTTCACCATTCTATTTTTGTAATTTTATTTCAGCAATCGATTTATACTTCGGGGTTTCTTTCACGTGGGATTCGTATAAAGTAATTGTATCTGCTTGAAATGATATTTCAGGGACTTCTTTTATACTTTCTAAATGAAACTTTTCTTCTCCTATCCATTTACGAGCAACAGTAATATGCGGATGATATGGGCGTGTTTCTAGAGAAAATCCATTTTCTTCACAAATGGCATGTACTTGCTTTTGCAACTGAAACAAATCGTGATTCTCACTTACCTTCGCCCAAAAAATACGGGGCTGATCTTCTCTACCAAACGTTGAAAAACCTTGTAACGTGAACGATAGTTCTTTTGTTTTTGTAAGTGTTTGTAATCCATTCTTTATCCCTTTTAACTGTTCTTCTGTCGCACCTCCTAAAAAGGAAAGGGTAATATGATAATCTTCCTTATGTACCCACGAGCGAAATGGTAATTCCTCATTCGTATCCTCTTTATAGTTAGACAGCACTTCTTTTATATGATTTGGTAAAGTAATTGCGACAAAATAATGCCTATCCATGTACACCGTCTCCTTCTTTCTATTGTTTCTTTTCTTTCTTATCTCATTCAATTAAAAAGAAGCCGCCCTCTAAAGTAGAGAGCGGTCATTATTCATATATCGGCGATTAAAGTTTCACTTTACTTCGCTAGTTCATGAATTGCTTGCGCATAAATTGCTGTTGCTTTTAATAAGTCTTCAATTTCAATGTACTCATCTTTTTGATGCGCAAGTTCTTCTTTTCCAGGGAATAGCGGTCCAAATGCCACACCAGCTTTTAATGAGCGAGCATAAGTACCTCCGCCGATTGCTAACAATTCAGCTTTTTCACCTGTTTGTTCCTCATATACACGTTGCAACGTACGAATTAACTCGTGATCTTTATCAACGTGATGCGGACGAGAGTTAGAATAGTCTACTACTGCAAATCCATACGTACCTACATATTCTTTTAACTTTGCAATCATTTCTTCAAAGTTAGTCGTAACTGGGTAACGTACGTTTAATCCTAAATTACCACCATTCTCTTTCGTATAAGAAAGGCGACCAACATTCACTGTTAATGGACCGCTAATTTCATCTTTATAAGCAATAGTAGCTTTTTCACCAAAAATATCACCAGTAAATGTTTCTGTTGCAAATGTCGCAAATGCAGTTGCTTTTCCATCAAGTGAAACTGTAGTTAAGAAGTTTGCTAATAATAAACCTGCATTTTCTCCTTTTTCAGGAGTAGATCCGTGCGCTGAAATTCCTTCTATTTGCAACGTCACTGTATTGCCTTCTATAGTCGATTTCCCTATTTTTTTAGCAGTTTGTAAATACTCTTCATATGCTACTGTAAGTGCATTTACATCTTCTCCTGTAATAACCGCTTCTGCAAAATCAGGAACCATATTTAAACGGCGCCCTGAATCAAATGAAACAAGTTCATATGTACCTTTTTTCTCTTCACTATCATTTTGCACAACTTGTATATCAGAAATTCCTTTTTCTGCATTAATAATTGGAAAGTCTGCATCTGGTGCAAAACCGATTGTTGGCATTTCTTCGTTTTTAAAGTAGTGATCTACACATTTCCAATTGCTTTCCTCATCTGTTCCTATAATCATACGAACACGTTTTGAAAGAGGTAAGCCTAATTCTTTCACAATTTTCATCGCATAATATGCTGCCATCGTTGGGCCTTTATCGTCAATTGCACCACGTGCAAAAATCTTTCCGTCGCGAATATCCGCACTATACGCAGGAGTCGTCCAGCCATCTCCTTCTGGTACAACATCAACGTGACAAAGAATACCTACTAACTCTTCTCCTTGTCCCATTTCAAGATGACCTGCATATCCTTCTAAATTTTTAGAAGCAAAACCTTCAGCTTCTCCTTTATGTAACATGAAAGATAGCGCTTTTTCTACACCTTCACCGAATGGTGCGCCTTCTTTCGCGGATTCTTCTTCCCATACACTTTTAATTTGTAAAAATTGTTGTGTATCACGAATTAAATCATCTTTTCGTTTTGCAACTTCTTCAGTCCAATTAATCGCTGACATCACGCATCCATCCTTCACTATATTATCTCTTTCATCATAGCAAACCGAAATCCCTTATGCCATACACGAAAACTAAATACCGAACAATTGCAATATTTCAGACATTTCTTATTAGTTTTTCTTTTATTTTTTCAAAAAAATTTGCAGGAATTTGGCGTTTTACGTAGAATTTTATGTGTTAGTTGACTGACCATATATACAATGTCAACTACCAATATTTTTCTATATAAATATTTGTTAAACTTTTGTAAAATTTAAGTAGATTAAAGCATGAATTTTATCATGTAGAGTACAATGGTAGTAACGACCTTCTTTCCTGAATGGGGTCAAAAAAACTAGTAGAGGAGTGGTTTTCTCTTGAAACCTACAACTACTCGTATGCTAACACGCATTAAATCAATTTATATGTACATCAATGAAAACGGAACGGTAACGACGAAAGACCTTGTAGATGAGTTCGGGATCACACCGCGAACGATACAACGTGATCTAAATGTGTTGCAGTTTAATGAACTCGTGTATAGCCCTTGCCGCGGTAAGTGGACAACAACAGGAAAGAAAGTGAGAATGACCTCATAACGAAAAATAATTGTATGTAAATAAATACATACCCCTTTCTAACTATTAGAAAGGGGTTTTTTCTGTACCTATAAAGGTACTACTTTTCAGTATCTACTTGATATGTTCTTAACATTTCTACTTCTTCATCTGTTAGCTCTCGGTATTGTCCAAGTTCTAGTTCTTCATCTAATACTAACGGACCCATCTCTGTTCTCTTTAGGTAGACTACTTTTTTCCCTACCGCTTCAAACATACGCTTCACTTGATGGAATTTCCCTTCCGTAATCACAAGCTCAATTTCAGAAATATCATCGCTTTTCAATATTGTAAGCGCACCTGGCTTTGTTTCATAGCCATCGTCTAAAATAACACCTTTAGCAAACTCTTTTACATCCTCTTCTGTTACTACTCCTGCAACGTGTGCATAATATTTTTTCGGCACATGCTTTTTCGGAGATAATAATTGATGTGATAACTTCCCATCATTTGTTATCAATAAGAAACCTTCCGTATCGATATCAAGTCGTCCAACTGGGAACGGATCAAAGATTGCATCTTCTAATTCTAATAAATCTATTACTGTTTCATGATTATCATCTTCCGTCGCTGAAATAACACCTTGTGGTTTATGCATCATTAAGTAAACAAACTCTTTGTATTCCACAACTTCACCGTGAATCATAACTTCTTGCTCTTCTACATTTACATGAACTTTCGCATCTTTTACTGGCGTTCCATCAATTTTCACAACGCCATCTTTCAATAATTTCTTTACTTCTTTTCTACTTCCATATCCCATATTCGCTAATAATTTATCTAATCTCACGTTTTTCACCTTCTTTATTTATCATAGAAAAGGGGACGTAATTACGCCCCTCTTGATTTCAACTTTATTTTAAATCTACTACCAAGTTTACGTTGAATTTTATCTAATGCTTCTCCGCCAAATACTCTTTCAAGTACTCCTGTGCGAATTGCTAACAATCCGTAAACAAGACCGCCAATACCTGCACAAATCGCAACTGTTATAAGAGCACCAATACGGCCATCAGGCGAAATCATGAAGGATAGAAGCCATTGTGATAGTTTTACAGCAACGACCATTATAAGTGTCAGTACTGCAATTTGGAATGTTCTTTTATATACAACACCGAATGAATAGTGTGCGTATTTTTTAATTTGTCGATTTGTATACCAAACAGAAGCTAAGAAACCAACTGCGGTCGCTAGAATTGCTCCTACTGTACCGAAATAACGAATAAAGATTACGTTACATACAAATTTCAAAATAACACCCATAATAAGCGCGACAATCGCATGCTTTTGCTGATTAATCCCTTGAAGAATTGCCGCTGTTACTGTAAATAAAGCAAATAACAATGCAACTGGTGCATACCACATTAATACTTGTCCACCTAATGGATCTGAGTCATAGAAAGCAGTGTAAATTGGATATGCAAGTGTTGAAATACCGATAACTGCTGGCAATGTTAAAAACATATTTGCTTGGAATGTTTGTGTAATTTGTAATTTCAAATAGCGGTATTGTTTTTCAGTAAATGATTTTGTAATTGCTGGTACAAGCGTTAAACTAAACGCTGTTGCAAGTGATACAGGAATCATAATTAACTTATGCGTCCACATTGTGAAAATACCAAGCGCTCGCTCTGCGATATCACCTTGACCAATCGCCTGCATAATTGAGTTAAATGTCAATGTATCAATTTGTTGATATAAAGGAATTGTTAACCCAATTACAACGTAAGGAATCGCATATGCGAATAACTCTTTAAACAACTGAACGGTACTTACTGTTGATTCTGGTACAGTTTGTTCAATTAAATATTGATCCAAATATTTTTTACGTTTTAACCAGTACCAAATTAACACACCGAGTGCTCCAACCGCTGAAACGAACGCAGCAAACGTCGCTACTCCAACTGCTGTTGCAACTGTACCGCCAAGTACTTTAATAACGATAAAACTACCAGCTAATAAAAAGACGATACGAATAATTTGTTCAATAATTTGTGAAACGGTAGTTGGTCCCATAGACTGGTGACCTTGGAAATAACCACGAATTAAACTCGCTGCTGGTACAACAATAAGTGCGAAACTTACAAGACGAATGATCGTCGTAACTTCTCCTACATTATTGTGTATACTTTGTTTACCAAGCATCGCTTCTGCAAACAATGGCGCCGTCATGTACAGTACTAGGAACGAAAGAACTCCTGTTACTATCATCATAACCATTCCCGAGCGGAACATTCTCCGGCTCGTTTTATAATCGCCAAGCGCATTATATTTGGAAACAAATTTTGAAACAGCAAGCGGCACACCTGCCGTTGCGATACTTAAAAAGATCGTATATGGAATGTATCCATATGTATAGAGCGTTCCGCCTTCTGTGCCTACTAATGCATGAAACGGAAAGACGTAAATCATGCCTAAGAACTTTACTAAAAATGTCCCTAGCGTAACAATAAGCGTTCCGCGCAGAAATTTCGAATCGGACATACAAAAATCCTCCTACATCTACATAAAGTGAAACTATAATTAGTTGGAGACTTCTCTCCTACTCCTTATTAGTTGAACCATTCGAGCATTTACAGGCTAACAGACTCCCTATTTACTTCTCCTAAATCTTGAGGTTTTAGTCTTATCGCCTACAAATAGCAGGATAGTGCTGAACTCTAACTTTTGTATTGTACCACAATTCTCTCATTAAGCAGTACTTCACTCTATTTTTCTTTTAAGGGAAAACATGCTATTCTTTTAGGCAGGAAATGTAGAAAATGAGGTCGATATATTATGCATTATGATGTTATTGTCATCGGCGGCGGTCCTTCTGGGCTAATGGCTGCAATTGGTGCTGCAGAAGAAGGCGCAAATGTCTTACTTCTTGATAAAGGAAATAAACTTGGGCGTAAACTTGCGATTTCTGGTGGCGGACGCTGCAACGTAACAAACCGTCTACCACTTGATGAAATTGTTAAACATATACCAGGAAACGGTCGCTTCTTATACAGCGCTTTTTCTATTTTTAATAATGAAGATATTATTACATTCTTCGAAAATCTTGGTGTTAAATTGAAAGAAGAAGACCACGGTCGCATGTTCCCTGTGTCAAACAAAGCGCAATCTGTTGTAGACGCACTTTTAACACGATTAAAAAACTTAGGTGTAAAAATCCGTACAAATACACCTGTTGAAACGATTGAATATGAAAACGGCCAAACGAAAGCAGTTGTACTACAAACAGGCGAAGTGTTAGAAACAAATCACGTCGTTATCGCTGTTGGCGGAAAATCTGTTCCTCAAACTGGTTCGACTGGAGACGGATACGCTTGGGCTGAAAAAGCAGGTCATACAATTACAGAATTATTCCCAACAGAAGTACCTATCCTGTCAAACGAGCCGTTTATACGTGATCGCTCATTACAAGGTCTTGCTTTACGTGATATAAATTTAAGCGTATTAAACCCGAAAGGAAAAGCTATCATTTCTCACAAAATGGACATGCTCTTCACTCATTTTGGCCTATCTGGTCCTGCTGCTCTTCGCTGTAGTCAATTCGTCGTGAAAGCACTGAAAAAGTTTAAAACGAACACAATACAAATGAGTATTGATGCATTGCCAGAGGAAAATAGTGAGCAATTATTTCAGCGCATGCTGAAACAAATGAAAGAAGATCCGAAAAAAGGAATTAAAAACGTTTTAAAAGGTTATGTCCCTGAACGTTACTTCCTATTCTTATTAGAAAAAAATGAAATTGACGGTAGTGAACAAGCTGGACAAGTTTCTCACGAAAAGATTCGTGCACTTGTGAAAGACTTTAAAGAGTTTACTGTGAATGTAAATGGTACGCAGTCAATTGAAAAAGCATTCGTTACTGGCGGAGGTGTATCCGTGAAAGAAATTAATCCGAAAGAAATGTCTTCTAAATTTACGAACGGCTTATATTTCTGCGGAGAAGTTCTTGATATCCACGGTTATACTGGTGGCTATAATATTACATCAGCCCTTGTTACTGGTAGAATTGCTGGAACGACAGCTGGAGAAAACGCGAAAATGCAATATTAAAAAAAGAAACAGGGATTCCTGTTTCTTTTTTAATATTGCCATGAAATCATTATCGGCGATTCCACAGATATATCAGCGATTCTGTAATTATATCGGCGATTTTCCAAATTTATCAGCGATTCTACAACTTATATCGGCGATTTCTCAAATATATCGACTTACCGACAAGAAGCGACAAACATCTGCTCCATGTAACTTTCCATTGCTTTTTTGTTGCTTTATATACCTTAGTACCTTTATATTTTATATTGTTGAATATTTAAAAAAGGGTAAGGGGAAAACAAATGAGAAAAAAAGTCATGATGTCTTTAATGTTAATGACGTTTCTTTCTGCGGTAGAAGGAACGATTGTTAGTACAGCAATCCCTCGTATAACGAGTGATTTGTCAGGCGTCGAACTTGTTAGTTGGGTATATGCAATTTATATGCTTGCAACAGCTGTTTCGACTCCAATATACGGAAAGCTCGCTGATTTATTCGGTCGTAAAAAGGTTTTACTGATCGGGGCTACAATCTTTTTAGTCGGTTCTGCACTTTGCGGAGTCGTTACATCGATGGAACAATTAATTTTCTTCCGCGCGCTTCAAGGTATCGGTGCTGGTGCTGTTATGCCAATCACAATGACGATTATTGGAGACTTATATAGCGAAGCGAAAGACCGCGCGAAAGCACAAGGTTGGATGAGTGCCGTTTGGGGTGTATCCGGTGTTATCGGACCGTTAGTAGGTGGATTTTTAGTTGATTCTCTTTCTTGGCGTTATATTTTCTTCTTAAACGTCCCATTCGGAATTATCGCTTGCTTAATGATTGTAATTTACTACAAAGAATCTATTAAACCTGCTAAACATCATATCGATTATCTTGGTGCAACAGTCTTCTCATTAAGTACAATCGCTCTACTATATGCATTATTAACAGGTAGCAGTAAGCAAAACTGGGGAGACATAACAATTATCGGCCTATTAATCTTCGCCGTCGTTTCATTTATTATTTTCTTATTCATCGAGAAAAAATCTCCGGAACCATTAATTCCGCTAGCACTTTTCTCTAACCGTACATTATCTACGATAAATATATTAACTCTTATTGCTGGCGCAATGATTATTAGTATTACTGTGTATCTTCCAATTTGGAGCCAGGGTGTTTTAGGAAAAAATGCAACAGAAGCTGGACTCATTTTAATGCCAATTCCTGTTATGTGGACATTTGGTGCTATGTTCTCGGGTAACTTAGTTGGCAAGTTAAAAACGAAACAAATTATTTTACTTGGAGCTAGCATCTTATCAGTTGCTACGTTCTTATTATTTACACTATCAACAAATTCACCATCGTTCCTTATTTATGTAGCAGTCGGATTATTCGGATTAGGAATGGGGCTTGTGACACCGATTTACATGGTAACAATTCAAGCAGCCGTGCCAGCTCATACACGCGGGACAGCTGTTGGTTTAAATACATTTATTAATACATTTAGTCAAACGTTAGGTGCTGCAATATTCGGTACAATCTTTAATACGATGATTCACGCACGTGGTATTAAAAATCTTGATCTTGTATCTGGTGGACATGGCGGTACTACAGCAAACGTAGTAACCGAATCACAATCCGCATTAGCATCAAGCGTACATGTCATTTATATGAGCACTTTCGTATTAGCAGTATTTACATTAATTATCGCTTGGCTTTTATTAAAGCCAGCTACACAAACAAGTGAGCAACAATAAAAAGGATGACCATTTTGGTCACCCTTTTTTTATTCTTCATTCTCCACAATATGTTTCAGCATGGATAATTTATTATCCCAAAAACGTTCATAATACGAGAGCCACTGTTGTAATTCTTCTAATGGTTCTGGATGCAAACGATATATCTTCTCTCTTCCGCTTTTTCTTCCACTTACTAAATTCGCTTCCGAAAGAATATGAAGGTGCTTTACAACCGCAGTACGACTCATCGGAAAATGATCCGTTATTTTGGAAATCGGTAACTCTTTGTCACTTAATAACCGTATTACTTCTCGGCGGGTTGGATCAGCAATTGCTTGAAATACATCATATTTCGCTGCTGACGAGGACACTTAGCCTTCGACAACCTTTTTCAGTTTTTCATTTACAATCGCTACCCAACCACCGCTCATTCTATCGCGAATAATAGAGCTCTTCGCTTTCGCTTTCGGAAGAATTTCATCAGGATGTTTCCAGCCGCCGTGAATTAACGTAAATTCTGTTTTGTTATCTCCTAAGTCTTTCAAATTAAATGAAACAACCCAGCCATCTGTATCCCATGAGAAAGATAAATGGTTTGGCTCATCAATTTCTAACACTTTACATGGTGATGGCCCAAATGGCGATTGCACATGAAATTCATGTCCTACCTCTAATACAAAATCATTTGGCATAAACCATGACGCAATCCCTTCTGCAGTTGATACTACACTCCATACCTTTTGAAGAGACGCGTTAAAAACGATTGTTTGTTTAATATCATTTAATGTATTTTGTTGTTCCATGTTCATTCTCCTTTACTCGGCGTTATAACATAACACCTTTTGGTTTCACTTCGATAATATAACACCTTTTGGTTTCATGTCAACGCTAATTCTTTTACTGTTGAGAAATTCTCAACATTTTTTCAACAGGACAAACACCCTCTTAGCATTTCCTCATAATATACTCACAAAGGCAATACAAAATAAAAACTTCTCTCAACATGAAACTCCATCATTCATATTGAAAGAAGCGCCTTACTTATATCATGCGTACTTCGTCTCTCCTCCTTCCCTCAGGGACAATACGCGAGATATGACAAATCAGAAGGAATATGCCCACCATTTGAGTAGGTAGTTATTTCTCTTCTCCTCAACATTTCCTTAGGAGCGAAATGACTACCGACTCACTTTTTTCAAACAAAATAAAAAGGGGTTGAACGCTATGTTCTATTGCATTAACTGCTCTGATATTCACCATGAAAAACATCCAAATGATAAAGTATTCAAAAATGGTTTTTATATTGATCCATTTTTAGGTGATCGTTATCACCTTGGTATGTGTAAAGATGCCCAAAATCATGAAACAGGGGAGCCTCTTTTAACGACAAAGAAATTAGGCACACCCCAATCTATTATGAACGTATTACCGACACATGTTGTCCCAACATAAAACATAAAAAAGAGCTGGGTGAGCCAGCTCTTTTTTATGCTTTATAAATGATCATTGCTGAAAAACAATAAATTTGGTTTTCATCGTCGTTAATGGAAACACCAACTTGATATTTAATATCTACAAAGTTGCTATCATCAATCTTTTTCAAAAAAACATTTACAGCATCTTCTAAGTCTTTTTCGTGACTTTCATCAAACACTTTCACACGAATCATGTTAACACCGTCCTAGATCGCAGCCCTCCGCCGCTTGATTATTGCCACGGTGCGTATCTATGATGCGATAAAACTTTCCATTCTCATATATATATCCGTCTTCTAACACATATTCTTTATCTTCAGTATAGACATAAAACTTACCTATCATAAATTTACTCGTATATAATTCCAAATAATTTGGTCTAAATTTAGCTACAACTTTATTTGTAATATCAATTTTTATTGTGCGCCCCACCTTCTCTCCCTCCTTTGCAAAGAACGGATTTAGGTATATTGTATTAGCGCTTTTACATTTTATGCTTAAAAATAAGTGGATATGCCTTCTTTCTTCACCTGTACTATTTTTCTAAAAAAATCACTATAAATAAGGTCCCAAAAAAAACATAAAAAAGCACTTTATCTTATTGACTCGAATATAAATATTATGTTATTATATAAAATTTGACATTTTTACATACGTATGCTATCATTAAAAGTGGTTACCACATATGGAGGTGGATGATTTGTTTCAAATTGGTGATAAAATCGTTTATCCAATGCACGGTGCAGGAATTATCGAAGCAATTGAAGAGAAAGAAATATTAGGTACTTCACGTCAATATTGTGTGATACGCATCATTAGTAAAGATATGCAAGTAATGCTTCCGATGGAACAATTAAAAAAATCGGGTATTCGTTATATCGTTGATCGAGGTACGTTAGATGATATACTTCTTGAATTTCAAAACGGGGAGTCAGACCCATCACTCTCATGGAAACAAAGATATACAATGAATATGGAAAAAATGAAAAATGGCAATTTACAAGATAGCGCAGAAGTGGTTCGTGATTTACTTCGCCGTAATAAAGAGAGAACATTAAATGCGAGCGAAAAACAAATGCTAGATAATGCACGAAAAATGATGATCAGCGAAGTCGCGCTCGTACAAAATGTTACTGAACATCAAGCAACAGAATTTCTTCAAGATACAATTAATCACTAAATTTAAAATAGCTGGCCGCTATTTTTTTTGTAAAAAAAAGGACGAAGAGTTTTATCTCTTCGTCCTTTTATATTACCCACGCCCAGCTTGAAACGATGGATATAACGTCATTCCACCATCTGCAAATAGCGTAATGCCCGTTACATAACTCGCCTCTGAAGAAGCGAGCCAAGTTGCTACTGCTGCAATTTCTTCTGGTTTTCCAATGTAGCCCATCGGTATCATACTTTCTACGTCAGCACGTTTTTTAGGATCAGCAAATTTTTCTGCATTGATCGGCGTATTAATTGCACCTGGTCCTATATTATTTACTCGAATACCTTTTGGCGCATATTCTAGCGCTAACGTTTCTGTCATCAGTTTAATGCCACCCTTACTCGCTGCATAGTGCACAAATAGTGGCCACGGAATTTTCTCATGAACACTAGACATATTAATGACAGACCCTTTAATGTCATGTTCTACAAAATATTTAATCGCTTCTCTACTTCCTAAGAAAGCACCTGTTAAATTTGTATTGATTACTTTATTCCAATCTTCAAGTGGCATTTCATGCGATGGTACTGCATTTTCTATCCCTGCATTATTAATCATAACGTCGAGCGTACCAAATTCTTTCACAGCAGATTGAATGAGATTCACAACATCTGATTCGACGGTTACATCACCTTTTACAGCAATCGCTTCTCCGCCTACCTTTTTAATTTCTTCTAACACATCATTTGCTTCTGATTCTCGTGAGCGATAATTAATAACCACTTTCGCTTTTTCCTTAGCAAACCTTACTCCCATCGCCCTACCAAGACCAGTTGCTGATCCTGTAATAACGACCACTTTTCCTTCTAAATCACTATACATTTCAATACCTCCTTTAACTTTTTGCTATACCTAACATAATTCCGGCTGCAATAATAAAAACGATACCGACAACGATACCCGTTAATTGGCGTTTCGTTTTCTTTTCACCTAATATAAGGATCCCACCAAGCGTGGAAATAATAATCCCCATTTGCGATAGCGAGAAACTTGTTGCGACTCCAACACGCGGCTGCGAAATGAATAAAAACATATTTCCAGCTGCCCAAATTAATCCTGGAATAATATTTCGGATTGCATATTTATTGAATGGATGATGTTTAAAGGTAAGCAAAATCCCTCCTAATACCATACCAACTGCTTGTGGTAATAAAGCTGACCAACCATCTACGTTAAATAGTCTAATCACTACTACGTAAACTAAATAACCGACTGTTGAAATTAATAAAATTATGATACCTCTTTTAAAATTTGCTGCTTGCTCTGCATTCTTTTCTTCTTCACTTTGAAGTGATGTTAAAATAACACCGACAATAATACAAACGAGCGCTAAAATCCCAAGGACGACCGATATTGTCGTGGACCATTCATGAAATACGATAACGCCAAATAAAGTCGTCGCAACTAATTGAAGTCCTGTTGAAATTGGCATCGTCCTCGAAACGCCCATTAAATCAATACTTTTCAATTGATTCGCCTGACCAAGCGCCCAAAATAAACCTGACACAACTCCAACCCCAATCACAGTAGGTGTTAATACTGGCTTCATAAAAATATAAACAACAATTGAGAAAATAAGTGCTCCAAACGTTGTTCCAAGCGTTTGACTATACGGTCCCCCGCCCAGTTTTACGTTAAATAACACAATACTCCCCCAAAATATAGCTGGTAAAATTGCTAAAAATATATCCATCGCCCATTACCTTTCTCTGTAAAATGTTATAAATTGAAACTTTAATCATCCCGCAAATAGCGGAATAAGTTACCGCTCTCAATCATTAGAATGAGCTTTCATTTTTTCTTTTTTGCGAGCACAAATCTTTTCTACAACATCATTAGAAACATTTTTTTCTCGCTCCACATTTTTTACCTTTATATGATCTAAATAATCCTCTAAAGTAAGTGTAACTTTGTCATTTGGAGGATTATGCGCCCCTTGAAATGTAAGAAATTGTAGCGTCACTTCAAATCTAGGTACAAATTCATCTTTCCTGCCGAGACGCTTTATATTTATAACTGCATCACATTCATATTGATCTTCTGTCACTTGTCTAATAACCGAATAGTACCTATTCAATAACGCACTCTCTAAAAGCTGTTCTCTTGATTCTTTCGCGAAAGAATCGCTTGGAGAAGAGAAAAAGATAGAACATATCGCTGTAATAATTACACATATTTTTTTCATAACGTCCTCCTTATCCTATAAGTTAGTGTTCTCAAAAACGCCATAAAAAAACGACTTCCCCTACTTAGGAAAGTCGTTTTAAGGAATCCAATATTAACCACCGCTCACTGGTGGTATAAGTGCAACCACATCACCATCTTGTACCCTGTCATCTTCATTTGCGTATTCTTCATTAATCGCAACCATAATTGGCTCTGAAACTGGTACATTATATTCTTTCGCAACAACATCTTTTAACTGTGCAACTGTAATATTTTCTTTCTCTATTTGTAATTCACTTGTCCCTGCTTCTTCTTGCAAGTGCGCAAATAACAATACTCTAATCATACTTATAGCTCCTTCCCAGGCTCTCCCGCCGGATATGGTGTTTTTTCTAATTGATCACCAATCCATGAGTCACCATCTTCCCAAAACTCCTTTTTCCAAATCGGAACAATTTGTTTTATGCGTTCCATAATATATTCGTTCGCTTCATAAGCCGCTTTACGGTGTGGTGTTGAAACAGCAACAACAACCGCTATATCAGAAATTTGCAACGTACCGATGCGATGTGTAATCGCAACATATGTACCTGGCCATTTCTCTTTCACTTCCAGACCAATTTTCTCTAGCATCTTTTCTGCCATCGTCTTATAAGCAACATACTCTAAGTATAATGTACGACGGCCTTTCGTAAACTCTCTAACCGTTCCAATAAATGTTGTAACAGCACCGCATTCACGTCGAATTACTTTCTTCGTTACCTCTTCAATCGAGATTTCTGTATCAATTACTTCATAATATGTATTTATCATTTCGCACTCCTAACCATTTGTAAAAACCAGTCTATGTACAACTCTTCTTCTGTTATATGAAATACTTTATATTCTTCTCGTATATTTACCGGGGCATCATACCACGTAATAATTGCCACTATATTTTCTACTTCATGTAAAAGTTCAACGTCTTCCGCAGAACGAAGTAACACTACTTTCGGGTAGTTCTCTTTTTTATAGCCCTCTATTAAAATTGTATCCACTCCAAAAAACTCATATAAGCGAATAATTTCTTGCAAGGACCATTTCTTTCTTAGTGAAGAAAGTGAAAGCAATCCAGCACCTTCTACACTACTTACGACAGCACCAGCTTTACGGTGTCTTTCGCTATCTTTTTGCGCTACTTCTGGAAAACCTCCGTGCCCGTGATGTTTAATTGTAGCAACTTTCATTTCACTTTCAGCTAACACATGCACAATTTTCTCTACAAGTGTCGTTTTTCCGCTATTTTGATATCCTACTATTTGTAAGATTGAAGGGGCTTTGCCCATGGCCAATCACATCCCTCAGAGTGCTCTAACAATAATACGGATACTTTCATCCCAGTCTCAAATCCTCTCGTTCCTCCAGGTAACACGATAAAAGCATTCGCATCTGCAAGTGAAGATACCGCACTCGATTTATCTAAACCAACCGGCATCGCTTGTAACGCCCCGTCCACAATTGTTACGTTCGCTCTTACGAAACGAGTAAATGGATTTGGCTTTGAAAAATCCTTTTGTAAAATAGCATCCGCTCTATATACGTGAGGTTCCTTCGCATACAAATATGTTTTTATAATTGGTTGCACAAATAATTCAAAGCCTACATAACAAGCAGACGGATTTCCTGATAAACCGAAAAGTAACTTTCCATCAACTTCAGCTACTGTCGTTACACTTCCCGGTCTCATCGCTATTTTATTAAAGAGTACATTCGCCTGTAACCTTTCATAAATAGCTGGTAAGTAGTCATAATCTCCTACTGATACACCGCCTGTTGTAATTAAAATGTCGACCTCATCTATCGCTGATTGAACAGCTGTAAAACATGCATCTAGCTCATCGACGAGTTGACCATAATAACGAACTTTCCCGCCAGCTTTCATAATTTGAGCTGCTATCATATACGAATTACTATTCCTAATTTTCCCCGGCTGTAACGGCTCATGTACTTCTAATAATTCACTTCCTGTCGTTACAATACCGACAACAGGCTGTTTTACAACTTTCACAGTACTATATCCAAACGTTGCTAGTAAGGCCGCAACACCTGGATTAATTGCAACACCTTTCTTAACGAGAACTTGATTTTGTTTTATATCTTCTCCTTTAAACGACACATTGTCACCGTTATTAAAAGGGCGTTTTAACTTCATATATGTTTTCCCGTTCTTCTCAAACCCTTCTGTCAGCTCGAGCATTACGACTGCATTACATTCTTCTGGAATAGCTGCTCCTGTCATAATGCGAATCGCCTTAAAAGCTCCTACTTCTTCTAAAAAAACAGAACCCGCCCCGATTTCTCCTATTACTTCAAATTCAATTGGATTCTCTTGGGTTGTTCCTTTCGTATCTTCTGCTCGAATGGCGAAACCGTCGTAAGGGGAACGATCAAAATGAGGAACGTCATGATCTGAGACAACATCTTCCCCGAGAATTCTCCCGTAACTTTCCGTAATAGAAATTTCTTCTACTTCACCATGCTTCGCATATTTCATTACCCGTTCTACCGCCTCAGCAACTTGAATTGGAATTCGTTTTTCTACCATCGTTTCTCACCTCATATTTGCAATTTTTTTTATCTCGATTAAACTTTATGTATTCAATAGAAATTACTTCAAGGAGGAATTCCATGTCTTCATTTACACATTTTAATGACCAAGGACGCGCAAAAATGGTTGATATAAGCGACAAAAAAGCAACCGTTCGAACAGCAATTGCGTGCTCTAGCATTGTCGTTACGAAAGAAATTTACGATAAAATCTCTCACAATGAAATTGGGAAAGGTGACGTATTAGCAGTTGCGCAAATTGCAGGCATTATGGCTGCGAAACGTACTTCTGATATTATCCCAATGTGCCATCCTTTATTATTAAAAGGTGTTGACGTTTCTTTCGATTGGAAACAATCAGAAGAACAATATCGTTTACTCATTGAAGTAAAAGTTAAAACAGAAGGTAGCACCGGTGTTGAAATGGAAGCTTTAACAGCTGCTTCCGCTACCGCTCTTACTGTGTATGATATGTGTAAAGCTGTCGATAAAGGTATGATTATCGGTGAGACGTACTTACTTGAAAAAACAGGTGGAAAAAGTGGAGATTATACGAGAAATTCATAATCCTCTCTCCGTTGAACCTAAAGGATTTCCTTTAGGTTCAACCTATATATCTTGCATACAAACTTTTCGCTACATTCATATCATTCGTCCCATGAATAAACGCCCTGCCATCTGTAAATAAGACAAAACGATATTCTTCTACCGGAAATGATAATAAATAAGGTGTTGCCTTTATCTCTACACTTCTTTGTAAGCGCTTTTTAATTTCTTCCAAATTAAAATTCTTCCGCACACCTGGACGAATTTGTACTGTATTTCGCCCACATAACACTTCTGTTTTTGTTTGTGCTTCAAATGTTAAACTCGGATATGTACGTAACCTTCCGCAAGATAAACAGGTATCTTTTTTCTGCCTATTCACTTTAAATGCCATCTGTTGATTATTCCAAAGATCAAACGATAACATCGTTTCACGAAGCGCTCCGTAGTCTTCTACTAATATTTTCAGCGCTTCCGTAGTTTGATGCGCAACTACTAATTGTACTGCCGGTTGTATAATACCAGCTGTGTCACATGTTGCTCCGCTCGCCGGATGCTCCATTAAACAGCGAAAACACGGTGTTTTCCCTGGTAAAATTGTATACGTTACTCCGTAACTCCCGACGCACCCACCATATATCCACGGAATATTATACTTTTGTGAAATATCATTAATGAGAAGACGCGTTTCAAAATTATCTGTCGCATCTAATATTAAATCTACATCATTCACTAATTCTTCCATTTCTTGCACCGTTACATCTGTCACAACAGGATTTATTTCCACCTCAGAATTAATCGCTTGTAAATGTTCTGCAGCCGCTATCGCCTTCGGTTTATACTGCTTTGCATCTTCTTCCGTATATAGTTGTTGTCTTTGTAAATTACTCCATTCTACATAATCCCGATCAGCAATCGTTACTTTTCCAACCCCTGCTCTAACAATCGCTTCTGCATTTGCCGCACCGAGAGCACCAGCACCAATAATAAGCACATGCTTCTCTCTTATTTTTCTCTGTCCTTCTTCTCCAACACCAGAAAATAATATTTGTCTTGAATATCGCTCCTGCATGCGATAGCCCCCTTTCTTATCCTCCTATATAAGACATTTCGATTTTCGGACGATTTTTTGCACTTTCTTCTGTTCGTTCATCCGAATACCTATCTTTTCTATTCATCCATACATCTTGTATAACACTTAATAACTCCTCATCCGAAAGATTTCCTCTAAGAAGTTCTCTTACATCCAAACCCTCTGTCGCAAATAAGCACGTATAAAACTTTCCATCTGCCGAAATTCTCGCCCTCGTACAAGAGGCACAAAATGACTCAGAGACAGATGTAATAAAACCAACTTCAACATTTGTTCCAACATACCGATATCGCTTCGCAACTTCACCAAAGTAATGCGCTTCAGCCGGCTCAAGCGGATACACCTTATGAATCATCTCAATTAATTCTCGTTTTGTAACGACTTGATCAAAATTCCACCCATTTGTACTACCAACATCCATAAACTCAATAAACCGAAGCGTGATTCCTTGCTCTTTAAAATACGCAGCCATCGGAAGTACTTGATGATCGTTCATCCCTTTTTTCACAACCATATTTACCTTTACTTCCAGTCCCGCCTCTTTAGCTGCTATAATTCCCTTAATTACCGGTTTCGTATTAATATTTCGACCATTAATATTCTTAAATATGTCATCATCTATCGCATCTAAACTAACATTCACTCTATGTAATCCAGCTTCTTTTAATGCCTTCGCTTGTTTCGTTAAATGAATAGCATTTGTCGTTAACCCTATATCTATTAGCCCATCAATTTTCACAAGACGTGCAATAAGTTTTGTTAAATCTTTACGAAGCAGTGGCTCACCGCCAGTAAGTCTAATTTTCCGTACACCGATGCTAACAAATAATTTTGCCAAACGCTCAATTTCATCAAAAGTTAGTAAAAACTCGTCTTTCAAAAAAGCATATTCTGGCCCAAATATTTCCGCTGGCATACAATATGTACATCTAAAATTGCAACGATCAATGACAGATATACGTAAATCTTGAAGTGGGCGTCCAAAAAAATCTTTAACCATCTCCTGCATCGCCACCCTCCCTTTCTGCCAAATTTCTTTCTTTTCATTCTATTATAATATATTTTCGAACTGCGATGTTTTTGCTCAAGTGAATAAAGTGAAACTTTAAATAATTAGAGGGTATCCACTCCCCCTGGTTAACGAGGTTTACTTACAAATACAAGGATAAAAAACCTTGAAACATAAAAGTTTCAAGGTTTTCTGCTTATTAACTTAATCTAATAATAGTTAGAGTAGCCCCTGGCGTTGCCGTAGATAATGTAGCTACTGCAACTACTCCAAATAACTGTAAGCTAACAGCAGCTCCAGCAGGCAAGTTAGTGATTATTGTTGCACTAAATGAACCAGTAGCGACTGTCGGGGCATTTATCGTTCCCGCAAGCGGACTGCCATTTACAGTTATACGAGAACTTACAAGTAAACCTGCCGTTAAATTAATTGTATAGGCTATATAATAGTTTCCTGCATTCGCAACTGTAAATACAGTATTTCCACCACTAACGGTTATTCCTGGGCCAATATTTTGATTGTTCGGTAATGGTACGTTCGTACCACCTAATAAAACGGAAATAGCGGTTCCTGATGTATTATTCGCAAACGCATACGTTGCAGTTGTACTAACTCCAGTCGCTCCTGTGGCTCCGGTTGCTCCAGCTCCTGTTGGACCAGTTGGACCTTGAATCCCTTGTGAACCTGTTGGACCTGTATCTCCAGTTGGACCTTGTGAACCCGTTGCTCCAGTTGCCCCCGCTGGACCTTGGATTCCTTGTGGACCTGTCGCTCCGGTTGCTCCTGTAGCTCCCGTTGGGCCTTGAATTCCTTGTGGGCCTTGGATTCCTTGTGGACCTTGAATTCCTTGTGGACCTGTCGCTCCGGTTGCTCCTGTTGCTCCCGTTGGACCTTGAATTCCTTGCGGGCCTTGGATTCCTTGTGGGCCTTGAATTCCTTGGAGACCTGTCGCTCCGGTTGCTCCTGTAGCTCCCGTTGGACCTTGAATTCCTTGCGGGCCTTGAATTCCTTGGGGGCCTTGTGGGCCGGTCGGGCCTATGTCACCTTGCGGACCTTGGATTCCCTGTGGGCCTTGTGCCCCAGTTGCCCCCGTCGCTCCTTGGATTCCTTGAGGACCTTGTGGACCTTGAATTCCTTGTGGGCCGGTTGGACCTATGTCGCCTTGTGGGCCTTGAATTCCTTGGGGACCTTGTGCTCCAGTTGCCCCCGTTACTCCTTGGATTCCTTGGGGACCTTGAATACCCTGTGGACCGGTTGGACCTATCTCTCCTTGAACACCTTGGATTCCTTGCGGACCCTGTAAACCCGTCACTCCGGTTGCTCCCGTTGCTCCTGTCGCTCCTGTCACTCCAGTTGAGCCTGTCGCCCCGGTATCTCCTGTTACTCCTGTCGTACCTGTTGCTCCTGTCGGGCCAGGTGGTCCACCTGATGGACCTGTCACTCCTGCCGGACCTGATGGCCCCGTTGGGCCGGTCGGTCCTGCTGGTCCTCCTGACGGGCCAGTCACCCCTGTTGGACCGGTTACTCCTGTTGGACCGGTAGTTCCTTCTCCCGTCGCTCCGGTTGCCCCCGTATCTCCTGTTGCTCCCGTCGGACCTTGTATCCCTTGAATCCCTTGTGGGCCTTGCACTCCTTGTGCACCTGTTGCTCCTTGAATCCCTTGTATTCCTTGCACTCCTTGTGCGCCCATCGGACCTGTTGGACCAATCGCCCCTTGTATACCTTGCACTCCTTGGGGACCCTCTGGACCCGTTGCTCCTATTTCCCCTTGTATCCCTTGAATTCCAGTTGCTCCTTGTGCTCCAGTTGCTCCCGTTATCCCTTGCACACCTTGGATTCCCTGTATTCCTTGTGGACCTTGTGGGCCTGTTGCTCCTACCGGTCCTTGAATGCCTTGTATCCCCTGAGGACCCTCTGGACCCGTTGCTCCAACTGGCCCTGGCACACCTTGGATTCCTTGCGGGCCCTGAAGTCCCTCTGGGCCTTCTGGACCTGTTGGACCTATCTCTCCTTGTATCCCTTGGATTCCAGTTGGACCTTGTGGCCCAGTCGGACCTATGTCACCTTGCGGACCTTGGATTCCCTGTGGACCTTGTGCTCCTGTTCCCCCTGTCGCTCCTTGGATTCCTTGAGAACCTTGTGGGCCTTGAATTCCTTGTGGGCCGGTTGGACCTATGTCGCCTTGTGGGCCTTGAATCCCTTGCGGACCTTGATCTCCAGTGGCCCCCGTTACTCCTTGAATTCCTTGGGGACCTTGAACACCTTGGGGACCCGTCGGACCTATCTCTCCCTGCACACCTTGGATTCCTTGCGGACCTTGCAAACCCGTCACTCCGGTTGCTCCCGTTTCTCCTGTCGCTCCTGTCACTCCAGTTGAGCCTGTCGCCCCAGTATCTCCTGTTACTCCTGTCGCACCTGTTGCTCCTGTCGGGCCAGGTGGTCCACCAGATGGACCAGTTACTCCCGCCGGACCTGATGGCCCCGTTGGGCCGGTCGGTCCTGCTGGTCCTCCAGATGGGCCTGTTACCCCTGTTGGACCGGTTACTCCTGTTGGGCCTGTAGTGCCTTCCCCTGTCGCACCTATTGCTCCTGTATCTCCTGTTGCCCCCGTCGGACCTTGGATTCCTTGAATTCCCTGTGGACCTTGCACTCCTTGTGCGCCCGTCGCTCCTTGAATTCCTTGTACTCCTTGCACACCTTGGGGACCCATCGGACCTGTTGGACCAATCTCCCCTTGAGCACCTTGCACTCCTTGGGGACCCTCTGGACCCGTTGCTCCTATTTCCCCTTGTATCCCTTGAATTCCAGTTGCTCCTTGTACTCCAGTTGCTCCCGTTATCCCTTGCACACCTTGTATTCCCTGTATTCCTTGTGGACCTTGTGGGCCTGTTGTTCCTACCGGTCCTTGAATACCTTGTATCCCCTGAGGACCCTCTGGACCCGTTGCTCCAACTGGCCCTGGCACACCTTGGATTCCTTGCGGGCCCTGAAGTCCCTCTGGGCCTTCTGGACCTGTTGGTCCTATATCACCCATCGGACCTTGTATCCCTTGAACTCCCTGTGGGCCTGTTGCTCCTGATGGCCCTGGTACTCCTTGGATTCCTTGTGGACCTTGATCTCCTGTTGCTCCTGTGGCCCCTTGAGGCCCTATAGCCCCCTGTATTCCTTGTGGACCTTGATTCCCTGTTGCTCCCGTTGCCCCTTGAATACCTTGAACTCCTTGTATTCCTTGTTCACCAGTTACTCCCGTCGGACCAGGAATACCTTGAATACCCTGCGGACCTTCTGGACCTGTTGGCCCAATTGGCCCTTGAATCCCTTGGATTCCTTGCAAGCCCTGTGCTCCCGTGCTTCCAGTCGGACCTGTACTTCCCGTTGCTCCTGTTACCCCTGTACTTCCTGTAGCCCCAGTATTCCCCGTTGCTCCAGTCGCACCTGTACTTCCACTTGGTCCACCACCCGGACCTGTCGCACCAGTCGGCCCCGTCGGACCAGGAGGTCCTCCTGACGGGCCAGTGATCCCTGTTGGACCGGTTACTCCCGTCGGACCTGTTATCCCCTGACCAGTCGCTCCGGTTGCACCTGTATTTCCACTCGGTCCTTGTGTTCCTTGTATCCCTTGTGCTCCTTGTATTCCTTGTGGACCAGTTGCACCCGGTAACCCTTGGACGCCTTGAATTCCTTGAGGTCCCTCAGGTCCCGTCGCTCCAATTGGCCCCTGTAATCCCTGTATCCCTTGTATACCTTGTGCCCCAGTCGCTCCCGTTGAACCAATCGGACCTTGTAACCCTTGCACCCCTTGAGGTCCTGTCGCTCCAGTTTCTCCTTGTGGTCCTCTCAATCCTTGTGGCCCCTGCTGTCCTTCTGGTCCAGTTGCACCTATTGGCCCAACTGATCCTTGTATCCCTTGCACACCTTGAGGTCCTGTCGGGCCCATCTCCCCCATCGGACCTTGTAACCCTCTCGGTCCTTGAGGACCAGTTGGACCCCGTGGACCTGTTGGGCCAGTAATCCCTATACCTGTAAATCCAGTTGGAACAGGAGGGAAAGTAGGCCCAATAAGTTCGGGGGGAATTCTAAAATTAGAGCTTAACGAATTTTGCCCCCCATTATTATCACGTTTCTTCACACTTTCACCACCTACAAAACGTCTTTTTCATAATAAATAAACCTCTTCTTAATCTATTTACAAAAATAATTTCCAAGACTATTTTTATTTTAAATAATAAAAACTCCCTTAATTCCTTAAGGGAGTCCAGCAACTGAATCCATATTATCTGTATTAGGGACAGCTTGTGCTATACCCGATGCATTTACACTTTGCCCCATATTTATTCCTGTTACAGTACCAGCAGGAGTGCCTCTTGTATATGTTGTCGTCACCGAATCACCCGGCTGTAAACAAAGCTTTGTCTCCGTCCCTATTACTGTAACAACATCAATCCAAGTGCACCCCATTGAACCACTATATGATTTCGAAGCAGTAAATGAAGTATCACTCAAATTATCACCGGTAAATATATTTCCAGTGTTATTCACAATAACAAATTCTTTTATATGAGCAGGCATAATTACACTCTACCTTTCCTCTATGAACCTAATGTACGTGTACTCGTTGCTAATGGCGGAAGAAACACTGATGTTCTAATGACTGCTTCTGGCTGTCTTTTCCCATTTAAAAAAATAGCCGCACTCGACCCTCCAGCACCTGCATATACTTTTGCTACAGCTAAAGGCGAGATATCATAACAGTCGCCGACATTAACAGCTCCTGTATTATTAATAATTTTTACTTTACGCAAGTTAATCCCCATTGACCCCTCCTCCTTTTTTATACTGTATGCAAAAGAAAAAAACTTGAAACAGACTCGTTTCAAGTTTTTAACTATTAACTATTTCGTTTCACCTTCATATTGAAGCATACCGCCAACCATATTCACTGTTTTAAATCCTTGCTCATTTAAATAATGACATACATTTTCACTGCGCATTCCTGAACGACAAATAAAGATATATTCATTCTCTTTATTAAAGAAATCTACTTTATGTGGGATATCGCCCATTTTAATATGTACAGCTTCTGGAATCTTTCCTGCCGCTACTTCTTCATCTTCTCTTACATCTACTAAAAATAACGTTTCTCCATTTTCTAAACGCTCTTGTACCTCTTCTGTAGTAATTGTATTAACTTCTGTCATATGTAGTTCCTCCTTATATACAATAAAACCTTTAGTTTCTTTTTCACAAACATTCTCTACCAATTTTAGCACGCAAAAGAAAGAACGCAAAGAATCGAAAAACTATTTCTCAATTTTCTCTAAAAATTTATTCTTTACAAACATAACTAGCACATTGTATCCTCAATATACTTGTTTTATGAAAGGAGTCGATTAAAATGACGCTTTTTCTTTTCATTATGGGCATTGTGTTCTTACTCGCTGCAATTATTGCTCTTAGTATGAAAAATAATAGAAAAATAAACTCCCCACAAGAAATGTCATTCTTATTTCTATTGCTTAGCATAGCGTTTTTCGGTATAGCAATCGCTACATATATTTTCCGTCTACAAATTATGTAAAAAAAGGTGCCTATTACAAACATTGCACCTTTTCCCCATCATTTGTCTTCTACACAAAACTAGATACTTTCCGATTCAAAAATTCATAAACTTTCTTTTCAAATAAATGAATATCAAATGCTCCTGCCATATGCCCATTTATACTTTCTATCTCATACACTTCCGCATATTTTCCTTGTTTTTGCAAAATATCTACCATTTTATAATTATAACGAGACGGCTGAAGCAAATCTTGTTTACACGGAATCATAAGTACATTCGCTTCTATGTTAGAAAGAGATTCTTCTAGTGAAGAAAACCCATGTGCAATATCATGCAATAAAACTGCCTTCGCAGTATACATCCATGAATTTGCATCTACTAACTCTATACTTCTATATGTCGCTTTATTTATCTCTTTTTCAAATGATGTTAATGTAGAAAACTTTTTATAAGGTTCTATCTCTATACTATTACGAGGAAATGCCATTTCATAAAAATGCTCATCAAACGCGTTCATAAACATCATTCTATTTGCTAAATGAAGCCCTTTTATCGGCTGCTCTTCTCCGTATTTTCCATCTTTCCAACTTGGATCCAGTTGAATTGCCTCAATCGCATTTTGTGCTACGTTTACAGACGTAATAATTGGATTTTGTGGGTTCGTAATAACGCCAATCATCCGCTCTACCATATGTGGATAGTGAACCGCCCATTGTTGTGCAATCATTCCCCCCGCCGACGGTCCGATTACAGCGTGTAACCTTGAAATTCCCATACCTTTTATTAACTCATATTGCATACGAGCTACATCAAGAAATGTAAAAACCGGAAAATCCATAGCATATTCTTCTCCAGTTTCTGGATTAATCGATTTCGGTCCTGTTGTAATCACATATGGATTCCTCGCCTGCACATTACAAAGATTATCCGTACATATAACAAAATACTTATTTGTATCAATTGCTTTCCCAGGTCCAATGAGCCCATCCCACCAACCAGACTCCTCATCATGCACTGTATATTTTCCTGCCGCATGACTTGTTGCACTAAAATAATGACAAACCAAAATCACATTTGACCTTTCTCTATTCAACGTACCATATGTCTCGTATCCCATTTGAACAGGAATTTCCCTGCCATTTTCAAACGTAAACTCTTTTAAAACAAACTTCTCCTTTTTTACAATTTGCACAGACTCTCCCTCTCCCCGTTATAGTATGAACTGCTTACTAAAGATTTTTTTCTATGCAAACTAATCTCCTTCTTCTTTTCATAAATAAATGAATAATATACAAAATTAGCCACAAAATAGCACTATATTACAAGATTAAAGAGGGCGTACATATGATTTGGAATTGGTTACGTAAGAAAAAAAAATCAAATACACCAGAAGCAAACGAAACAGATAACTGGGAGCAGCATTCTAACAATCAAGAGGATGATAACAAAGAACAGACTAGAAGTATGAAACATAATAAAGGTAAAAATAACGAGCAAAAAGATTCTTCTCAGGATAAGCAACAAAGTGCTAAACAGGAGGACTCGTCTCAAGATAAACAACAAAGCGCTAAACAAGAGGATTCCTCTCAAGGTAAGCAACAAAGTGCTAAACAAGAGGATTCCTCTCAAGATAAACAACAAAGTGCTAAACAAGAGGATTCCTCTCAAGGTAAGCAACAAAGTGCTAAACAAGACGAACCTTCTCAAGAACAACAGCAACATTCTAAGCAAGACAACTCAGAGCAAAATCAACAACACTCTAAGCAAGACAACTCGGAGCAAGGGCAACAGCAACATTCTAAGCAAAACGACTCCGAGCAGGATCAACAACAAAGTGCTAAACAAGACAAATCTTCTCAAGGACAACAGCAGCAAAACTCTAAAGGTAATAGTATTTATGACTTTACAAAACCAGAAAAAGATCGTATTCATTCTTTACAAAATTTAATAGAGAAGCTGAAAAAGTCTAGTGATTTTGTAAATTATCATACATCCGACGATGAAACGATGCCTTATTGGATTTCTTACTATCGACCTTCACTTGATGGAGAAAAATTACAAAAGTATTTAATGCCCACTCTTTTAGAACGACCTAACGCATCACTAGAAGAGCTGAAGGAACATATCCCGATGAGCGGCATTACAATTACGAACGACTTACAAAAAATTGAGGATATGGTTTTAAAGGGGCATGCGATTATTCAATTGAATCAGCAAGATCAAAAATGTATGCTTGCAAACATTGCAATTGATAATTATCGTGCACCAACCCCTCCTTTAAACGAATCAACTGTTATTGGTCCGCAAGAAGGTTTTGTAGAGGATATTGATACAAACATTAATTTAGTTCGAAAACGTCTTCCTGTTTTGGATTTACAAACAAAAGAAATGATTATCGGCGAGTTTTCCAAAACAAAAGTTGTCATGATGTATTTAGACAACCTCGCTGAAAAAGATAATGTAGATTTTCTAGAAGAATCATTACGCGCTCTTGAGTATGATCAAATTAATGATAGTGCTTATATACAAGAATTGATGGGTGAAAAATCGATCTTCCCTCTCTATATTAATACAGAACGAACTGATAGAGTTACAAAAGCACTAATTGATGGAAAAATCGCTATTTTCGTTGATGGTTCTCCAAGTGTTTTACTAACACCTGTATCCTATTTCGATTTTTTCATTTCACCAGAAGACTATAACGTCTCCTGGATGTACGCTACATTTTCAAGGATTTTAAGATTAATTGCCGTTCTATTTTCAATTTGCGCTACACCATTATACGTTGCAGTTTTAAATTATCATTATGAACTTATTCCAAGTGATTTACTTGAAACTTTGATTTTATCAAGGGCACAAGTACCATTCCCACCTTTAATTGAAGCGCTCTTTTTAGAACTTGCAATTGATTTATTAAGAGAAGCCGGCGCAAGGTTACCAATGAAAGTTGGTCAAACGCTCGGTATTGTAGGCGGTATCGTAATCGGGCAAGCATCTGTACAAGCTGGTTTAACGAGCAATATTTTATTAATTATCGTTGCCTTATCAGCACTTGCTTCCTTTATTACACCTATTTATAAAATGGGTAACGCTGTTCGATTACTACGCTTTCCTTTTCTTATGTTTGCAGAAATAGGCGGATTGTTCGGGATTTCTCTTGGATTTATCTTCTTATTTACTCATCTATTCAGGCTTACTTCTTTACGCAAGCCATACGCTTTGTTTTATCCAACAAGACAACAATCTGTTAAAGATTCTTGGATTCGTTTTCCTTTAACAATGATTGATACAAGAGATGTACAAGCAAGGCCACAACATGTAAAAAAAGCAGCGAAAGGAATTTCAACAAAACATAGATCAGACTTTGATGATTAAGAAATGAGGTGCATTCGATGAGTAAAGTTCAAGAAAAATATCAAATATCTCCTGTCTTTGTTTTCTTCTTAATTCACGGTGCACAGTTCGGTGCTGGAGTTCTCGGATTCGCTCGAATTATCGCAAAAGCCGCTGGATACGACGGCTGGATGGGAGTTATAATCACGGGAATTTTCATCCATATTATTATATGGATGATGTATGTCTTATTAAAAGAAACAAATGGGAATTTAGTTGATTTACATCGGCAAACATTTGGAAAATGGCTAGGAAATGGCATTAGCATCATCTTTATGGCTTATTTTTTAATCGTTAGTATTTCAGTCATCCGAACATATGTTGAAATTATTCAAGTATGGATGTTTCCTACCGCTTCCACCTTTATGTTAACACTCTTTTTATGCTTAGTTAGCTATTACATTATCTCTTCTGGATTTCGTGTAATTACCGGTATTTGCGTCATCTCTGTTGGTGGTACATTAGGATATTTATTTCTAAGCTTATTCGTTTTGAAATATTCACATTGGGATAATTTACTACCTATATTCACACATTCTTTTTCAGACATTTTAAAATCCGCTCAACTGTCAATCTACAGTATGACCGGTTTTGAGATTTACCTCATGGTGTATCCATTTGTGAAAAAGCCTATGCAATCTCATAAATACGCTCAGCTTGGAGCACTATTTTCAAATCTTCTATATCTATTTAGTACCCTTTTAGCCTTTGCATTTTTTAGTGAGAAGCAATTGTTAAAAACAATATGGGCACAACTTTCTATGACCCAAGTCATTCAATTACCATTTATAGAAAGACTCGAATATATTGCAATTTCAGGCTATGCACTCGTTATTATTTCAAGTTTTATCCTCCCTTTATGGGCGTCAATGAGAGGAACTCATGAAATATTCCGTGTAAAACAAAGGGGTGTTTTAATTGCTTTTATCTTTATCACTCTCATTGTTTCGCAACTTTTAACAAACAGACACGATATTAATAACTTTATTAGTAATGTATCAAAAGTTAGTTTTTGGCTCATTTATGTATACATCCCAATCCTATTTATTATTGTGTGGGTGAAAAGAAAATGGAAAAAATCAAAAGCACAAGCAAATTAATACTTATTTCTTGTATAACATTCTTCAGTCTAATTGGATGTTTACAAAAAAATATTATCGATGATGTACAACTTATTCAAGGAAGCGTTTTTGATGTCGCAAAAGATAATAAAGTAAAAGTGACATTCGTTTGTCCCATTCAAAAAAAAGGAAATAAAGTTCAAGTTTTTGAAGGCAGTGCAAATGCGGTAAAACAAGTAAAAGCAGACACATCTTTAGAGTCTTCTCAACCTTTTGCTAGTGGACAAATGCGTGTCGCTCTATATACGATAAGACTTGCCAAAACAGGAATGTCTACTTCATTCGATACATTACTCCGAGATGTGAATATAGGGAACGCTTTATATGCTGCTTTATTAGATGGGAATGGTACTGAACTTTTAAAAGGCAAATATTCGACTTCATACAACGTTGCAATTTATATAAAAAAATTGCTAGAACATAACATGGAGACCGGACCTTTACCAGCGGATAATCTACATATAGGAGCATTTCGCTATTATCAAGAAGGAAAAGACTACTATATTCCCATTCTAAAGAAGCATGGTGATAAAATAAAAATTACCGGAATTGGCCTTTTTAAAAAGGATAAATATATCGGTAAAATTGCGGAAAAAGATATGTTCATATTTAAAGGACTATTAGAGAAACATAAATTAGATTCACATGAATTTAAAACAGATTCTGCGTACGTAATGATTAATAATATTCGTTCTGTTCCAACTTACGATATAAAAATTAAAAACGGAAAGCCTTCTTTTTTCATTCACGTTCGTCTTGACGCACGTATTCAAGAACTATCAAAACAAATTAACTTAGAAAATAACAAGAACACAAAAAACATTGAAAAAGATGTCCAAAAACAATTAGATAAACAAGCTGCTAAGTTAATTAAGCAATTTAAATCTTTAGGCGTCGATCCTCTCGGACTAGGTGCAAAGTATAAACAACATTATCGCCCATTCAAATTAGAAGAATGGAGACAAATGTATAAAGATGTTCCGGTTCATATAAAATACACCGTAAATATTACAAATTCTGGTGTCATTGAATGAGAAATGATTGAACTCCTCTCTCCAGCATGATACAACGGAGAGAGGAGTTTTTTATTATCAAATAGAGAGAGAAGATATTTATGGGGGAGCTTATGTCTAAAAAATTAGTAAAGCCTATTTTAAATGGTATTTTATTTCTCGGCGTCTTTTTATTTGCTCATACATACTTAAAAAATGTTTCCTTCACACGTTACTTGCTTGTCGTTATACCAATGTTACTCGTCGGTATTTTTGGCATCGATCTTATTTCATCGCTTTTAATAAAAAAAGAAGAATAACGAGCGAACATCTTATTTCGATAAGATGTTCTTTTCATTTCATAATCACCTTATGTTACAATAAACTTCGGCATAACGTAAGAAAGGATGAAACAACATGACAAACGAAAAAGGTTTAGATAAAGGATACGAACTTGTTGCGAAAATGCATGAAGTATTCGGACATCCTGTGACAAATACTCCAACAAAATTAACAGAAGAGCGTGCAAAAATCCGTGCAAGTTTTATGCAGGAAGAACTAGAAGAATTTCTAGAGGCAACGACTGTTGAAGATCAATACGATGCACTGATTGACCTTATTTACTTTGCATTCGGAACGTTTGCAGAAATGGGCGTACGTCCAGATAAAGGATTCGAAATTGTAAACAACGCCAACATGGCAAAACTATTCCCTGATGGGAAGCCTCGATTCCGTGAAGGCGACGGTAAGATTCTAAAGCCAGAAGGCTGGCAAGCACCGGAACCACAACTTCGTGCTGAAATTGAACGTCAGCGTCAAGAAGCTGAAAAAAACTGCTAGGATTTCCTAGCAGTTTTTTATTATGGCTTTTTTTCTGCCAATCATTAATGACCCACGTGCCCTGCGTGTCCTGCTGCTCCACTAATACTAGCTGCTCCTGCTGCTGCCCCTGCTCCTCCTGCTCCAATTCCACCTGTCCAAGGAGAAGATTGTTGCTGTTGTTGATATTGCTGATATTGTTGATGATGTTGGTGCTGTTGACCTTGGTGTCCATGATGTTGGCCTTGGTGGTGATGTCCATGGTGACCATGTTGGCCTTGGTGAGTTTGATAAAGAACAGCTTGCGGATGAATGTGGTGGTGACCTTGATGATGTACTTGTTGTTGGTGATGACCATGATGGCCTTGGTGACCTTGATGGTGATGATGACCGTGGTGGCCATGTTGGCCTTGATGGTGATGATGACCATGATGGCCTTGGTGGCCTTGGTGGTGGTGGTGTACATGATGACCGTGGTGGCCTTGGTGATGGTGATGTACATGATGATCGTGAACACCCTGTGGATAACCACCTACTCCTCCTGCCACTACACCTACTCCCGGTACAGGGAATCCTGTCTGCACTCCTCCAACGAAAGAAGGAAATGTAGTTGGTCCCCCTACTGGAATTCCTGTCTGTACGCCAGCTACTGATGTTGGAAATCCTCCTGTTACTGTAGGCATTCCAGCCCCTGATGTCGAAAATCCTCCCATTAATGTAGGCATTCCAGTTTGCATGCCAGCTACCGATGTTGGAAATCCTCCTGCTGCTCCACCCATCCAGCTCGGAATTCCACCGTATCCTTGTTGTCCTCCTCCCATTAACATCATTTGTTCATAACTATCCGATCCACCCCCGAAGAAACCATGTGGTGCATTATTGTCCATCCCTTTCATTCCTTTCACCTCTTCTGCTCAATTTTACCTACCTTTTTTATCATATTTCCTAGTGAAGAATAGGTGTTTGTCTTTATAAGAATTCCTCAACAAACAAATTAAAGGAAAAGATGCAAAACGCCTTTAAAGTAAACTTCTTTATAAATTAAAAACTTATATAAAAGTGATCCAAAGATTATTTTTTACACAAAAAAGCTCAGAGTATAAATACTCTGAGCTTTCATTTAGAATAAATTAGTTTGCAACAACGTTAACAAGTTTTCCAGGAACAACAATTACTTTACGAACTGTTTTCCCTTCAATTTGGTCTTGAATTGCTTCAAGTGCAAGTTGTTCCATTTCTTCTTTTGATGCGTCTTTACTCATTGTTAGTTTTGCGCGAACTTTACCCATAACTTGAACAACGATTTCAACTTCATCTTCTACAAGTTTAGACTCATCAAATGTTGGCCAGCTTGCATATGTGATTGTTTCATTGTATCCAAGTTTGCTCCATAGCTCTTCCCCGATATGAGGTGCAACTGGTGCAATCATTTTTACGAAACCTTCTACATATTCTCTTGGAAGTGTTTCAGCTTTGTATGCATCGTTGATGAATACCATCATTTGAGAAATCGCTGTGTTGAAGCGAAGCTCTGCATAGTCTTCTGTTACTTTCTTCACTGTTTGATGGTAAGCTTTTTCAAGCTCTTTATTTGGTGCGTCAGTAATTTTCTCACTTAATTCACCGTTATCTTGAACGAATAGACGCCATACGCGGTCTAGGAAACGACGAGCTCCGTCAAGACCATTTTCAGACCAAGCGATTGAAGCATCTAATGGTCCCATGAACATTTCGTATAGACGAAGTGTATCTGCACCGTGGCTTGCTACGATATCATCAGGGTTTACAACGTTACCTTTTGATTTACTCATTTTCTCGTTGTTTTCACCTAGAATCATACCTTGGTTGAATAATTGTTGGAACGGTTCTTTCGTTGGAACTACACCGATATCGTATAATACTTTATGCCAGAAACGAGCATATAGTAAGTGAAGTACAGCGTGCTCTGCACCACCGATATAAATATCAACTGGAAGCCATTGTTTTACTTTTTCAGGATCTACAAGTGCTTCGCTATTGTTTGGATCGATGTAACGTAGGTAATACCAACAGCTACCAGCCCATTGCGGCATTGTATTTGTTTCACGACGACCTTTTTTACCAGTCTCAGGATCAACAACATTTACCCACTCGTCAATGTTAGCAAGTGGTGATTCACCTGTACCTGAAGGACGGATGTTTTCTGTTTTCGGAAGAACTAATGGTAATTCCTCTTCTTTCACAGCTGTCATTGTACCATCTTCCCAGTGAATTACTGGAATTGGCTCACCCCAGTAACGTTGACGGCTGAATAACCAGTCACGTAGACGGTACGTTACTTTTTGATTTCCTGCGCTCGTTACTTCAAGCCATTCAATCATTTTTGCGATTGCTTCTTCTTTATTTAATCCATCAAGGAATGCTGAGTTTACGTGTGCACCATCACCTGTGTACACTTCTTTCGTAATATCTCCGCCTTTTACAACTTCCTTCATTGGAAGATTAAATACTGATGCGAATTCATAATCACGCTCATCGTGAGCTGGAACTGCCATTACAGCACCTGTTCCGTAAGTTGCAAGAACATAGTCAGCAATCCAGATTGGTAATTTCTCACCGTTTACTGGGTTAACTGCGTAAGCACCAGTGAATACACCAGTTTTTTCTTTCGCAAGTTCTGTACGCTCTAGGTCACTCTTCATTTTTACAGCGTTAATGTAAGCTTCTACCGCTTCTTTTTGTTCTGCTGTTGTAATTTCTGCAACAAGTGCATGTTCCGGAGCAAGTACACAATATGTTGCACCAAATAGTGTATCAGGACGCGTTGTGAAAACTGTGAACTTCTCATCTGTACCGTCGATGTTGAAGTGTACTTCTGCACCTTCAGAACGACCGATCCAGTTACGTTGCATATCTTTTAAACTTTCAGGCCAATCAAGCTCATCTAGATCTTCTAATAGACGATCTCCGTAAGCTGTAATTTTTAACATCCACTGTCTCATCGGACGACGCTCAACTGGATGTCCACCACGCTCACTCTTACCGTCAATGATTTCTTCGTTTGCAAGTACTGTACCAAGTGCTGGACACCAGTTTACAGGTACTTCATCAACGTAAGCTAAGCCTTTTTCAAATAGTTTTAAGAAGATCCATTGTGTCCACTTATAGTAGTTTGGATCTGTTGTATTTACTTCACGGTCCCAATCATAAGAGAAACCTAATGATTTAATTTGGTTACGGAACGTATTAATATTATGCTCTGTAAATTCAGCTGGGCTGTTTCCAGTATCAAGTGCATATTGCTCTGCTGGAAGACCAAATGCATCCCATCCCATTGGATGAAGAACGTTATACCCTTGCATACGCTTCATACGAGATAAAATATCTGTCGCTGTATAACCTTCTGGATGTCCTACGTGTAGGCCTGCACCTGATGGATATGGGAACATATCTAGTGCATAAAATTTTGGTTTTTCTGTCTCATCTGGCGTACGGAATGTTTTATTCTCTTCCCAGTACCCTTGCCACTTCTTCTCAATATCTTGATGATTAAAGCTCATGAGATACCCTCCTTGAAATTCTATTTATTTTCACCGCCCAAAATACAAAAAACCTCTCATCCCTAGAAAGGGACGAGAGGTTATAGATTCCCGCGGTACCACCCTAAATTAATGTAAAAATATACATTCGCTTAGATCCGTAACGTGGATTAACGGCAATTGCTACTATTAGTTTCACAACTGCAACTCAAAGGCGAGTTCATAACGAAACGTGGATTGACTTGCACCGACCGTCAACTCTCTAAACCAGCTTCTATTACTACTACTCCTTCTCACTGTTATTACACATATAAGTTAAGTGAACTATCCTTCATCTAGTATCTCTTAAGAGCTTACTTAAAGCGAGGACTTCTCGGTTAATCGTTACTCTTAATAACTAACGAATTCATCTTAAGACAGCCGAGCTATCTCCCTTGTTCTAAAGGTTGTTTTATTTAAATATATTCTAAAACATGTGAACATGTTCCGTCAAACTAAACTGCAATTTTTTCTTCAACTGCTTCTTCTACTTTTACTCGTTTATCATAAATACTCGTTGCTATAAGCGCTACTACAAGCATTACCATGATTGCTATAAACAATACTTCCATATTGTATAAATCCACAATTGCTCCGCCAACGACCGGCCCGAACATTTTCCCTACAGTCGCCGCACTATTTACGACCCCTTGATAAAACCCTAATTTATCTTTTGGTGCAAGTATATTTGCAATCGTTGGAACCGCAGGCCATACAAATAACTCACCAATTGTTAATGTTACCATCGCAATGAGGAACATCGTAAATTGCTGCGCTTGACTTAGCACAATGAATGACGCCGCAAAAATGAAAATTCCAATCATAATTTGTTGCTTTAAAGAACGCTTCATCCAGCGAATTAACATACTAACTAACGGCTGCGCACAAACGATCATCGCTCCGTTTATCGTCCATAATAAACTATAGTGGCGAAGGCTAATATTCAATTCTTGCATATGTGTTGCAATCGCTCCTTGCCACTGTACGTATGTAACCCAGCATAAAGCATATGCTACACATACGATAAGAAGTGCTTTGAATCCAGGTGTAAGTGACCAACCTTTTTTCGTCTCGACTTCTTTTTGCACTCCTGGCTCTTTCTTGTCTTCCATACCACGGAATCCAATAAAAGCAATTAAGAAGAAAACAAAGTATAAAATAAAGTTCGCTAAGAAAATATAATCAAAACGATATGAAGCAACTAAACCACCGCACGCTGTTCCAATCGCAATACCAACGTTTTGTCCAACGTACATCGCATTAAACGCTCGTCTTCCGCCCTCTGGCCAAACCGTACCAACCATCGCGTACATCGATGGGAAGACCATCCCAGAACCGAAGCCGATTAACGCTAGCCACACAACATATAACGGCCAACCGTGGAAGAACACAAGACCTAAAATCGATACAAGTGTAATGACAATCCCTACTAAAATTGATTTATAACCGCCCCATTTATCAAATAAAACACCGCCGAGCAAGTTTCCGATTACACCAGTAAGCGAGTTGATCATTAATACCATTCCGGCCACAGATAAAGATTTGCCTAGGTGATCATGCAAATAAATTGTATTAAAAGGCCATAAAAAAGAAGCACCCGTGACATTAATAATCATCCCAGCTACTAATAGCCATACTTTCCTTGGCATAGTTTCCCCTCCTATTCTATTTTTTTCGTTCATATATATAACAGTAAAATTGTAGTCGTTTTTAAATAGGAAGGCAACTGATTAATAGTTGATGAAATTCAGATAATGGTTCGACGGTAAATGAAATTATACTTATCCCTGCTTGAAAATATATCAGCGATTTTGGAAATATATCGACCGCAACTCAAAATATATCAGCGATTATTAAAATATATCGACTTACCGACAAAAAGTGACAACAGTAACAATATATAAAAGGGTAGACTGCATGAAATTTTCATGCAGTCTACCCTTATTTATATTATCCAACTTCTTTTTCTCGCTTCGCACGTTCTTTAGCGCTCCATTTAAATATTTTATCTAGTAAGGAATATATTCTTCCGGATTCTTTCGTTAACAAAGGTCCTAACGATGCTAATATTAAAACATACAAAGCTGAGAATGGTTTAATCGTTGCCATTAAACCGCCCGCAATTCCAATATTCGCGACGATAATGGAAAATTCTCCGCGTGATACAAGTGTTAAGCCGATATTCGTAGAAGCCTTATGCGATAACCCAGCTTTACGCCCCGCAACCATTCCAGCAGTAAAATTACCGATAAGAGTAATGAAAACTGCTCCTAATGCCAACCACACTGCTCCGCCAAGTGAAAATGGGTCTATACTTAAACCGAAGCTGAAAAAGAATATAGCTCCAAAGAAATCACGAAACGGAACGACAAGCTGTTCAATTCGATCACTATGCTCTGTTTCAGAAAAAACGAGTCCTAGTAATAATGCTCCAATTGCCTCTGCAACATGAATCGTTTCTGAAAATCCTGCTACAAAGAATAAAATAGCGAATATTACGATAATAAAAATTTCATTGGACGAAATATCTAACATTTTATTTAAGAATCGTGTAGCTTTTCTAGCAACTACAAAGAATAGTAGCATATACCCTACTGCGATTAAAATAGATGTAAGAGCACCTACAAATGACGTTGCCCCTCCGAGTACTAATCCTGAAACGACTGATAAATATACCGCTAAAAAGATATCATCAAACATAATGATTCCTAAAATTAGCTCCGTCTCTTTATTACCAGATCTTCTTAAATCAACAATTACTTTCGCAACAATTGCACTCGATGAAATTGTTATGATCCCAGCAATAATTAATGTTTCTAATAAGGGGAAACCCATTATATATCCGTAAAGTAAACCTAATATAAAATTAAGCGATATATGAACAGTTCCCCCAAAAGCAATTGATTTTCCTGATTTAATTAATTTTTTAATTGAGAATTCTAAGCCTAAATAGAATAAGAGGAATATAACGCCAACACGGCCGAGGAAGGAAATAACTTCTCCACTTTCAATAAATCTTAAATCGATAAGCCCTAAATCTGGGGCATGTGGTCCCACTAGCATACCGAGTATAATGAGAAACGGAATAATCGAGAACTTTAACTTTGCAGCGAGAATAGCTGCAAAAGCGACTAATACTAACGCAGTTCCAACTTCAAAGATTAAAGTATCCATCGATTATGAATCCCCTCCTACTGAAAGCAACTCATTAATAATTCTTTTTACTTCATGTCTTTCGCCTGATAATACGAGCATATCGCCAGCTTCAATGATAGAATCTGGGCCTGGATTAAAGAACTTCTTCATATTCTTTTTCAAAATGGCAATAATCGTTACGTTATATGTGTTTCGAACATGTAAACTACCAATTGTTTTTTGTACAACTGGTGCATTATTTTCCACCTTAAACCACTCAATTGATAATCCCTCAAAAGCCATTTCAATCGTATCTAAAGCTTGTGGCCTATATACCATTCCGCCCAATATAGCTGCAATTTGTCTCGCTTCAGAATCACGAAGAGAGACACTTGAAATACTCTCTTCATGATCAGCATCAAAATGGTACATTTCTCTTCGGCCATCATCATGAATAACGATAACCATCTTTTCATTACCTTTTGTAATCACTTCAAACTTACATCCAATACCCGGCAGTTCACTCTCTCTAATATTCATATTTTCCGCCTCCTAATTTTTTAGTTACGGCTTTTATAAATCGACATCAATCTCCGTTTTAAAGGTCTCATCCTTTGAGATACCTAAATACTTTAGTGTCTCTGATGGAGTCGCGTGATGAAAATGTTTTTGCAATAGCGCAATCGCTATCCCTCTTTTGTACGCATGAAATCCGAACGTTTTTCGCATTGAATTCGTTCCGATTTTACCAACAACTCCAACTGCTTCTGCAGCATTATGAATTACACGATACGCTTGTTGGCGCGTAATTGAATTTGGCGTTTTATTAGATTGAAATACGTAATTTTCTCTTTTAACGCCAATAGATTGTACGTAATCTAAAAGCGCTTCTTTTACTTTTGTATTTAAATAAATATCTTGTTTAAATTTTTCATCTTTCACAGGAAGAGCATAAAACTCTTTAACAGTCCCGTCTTCATTTAATACATCTTCAAATTTCATGCTAAGTAGTTCTGTAATTTTTAATCCTGTGTTAATTCCAATAACAAATAAAAGATAATCTCGCTGGGAGTGCTCTTTTAAATATTTTTTCATAGCCTCAATTTGGCTTATATCTTTTAATGCCTCTACAACTTCCATACATGTATTCTCCTCATCTTATGAACGGTAATTTTCTCATTATGTTGTCCATTTTACCTTATCATGCTATGAGATTTCCATGTGTTATCCATTATTTTCACAATATACTCAGGTGGTTCTGAAAACTTTCAATGTGGAAACTTACGATTGTATAAATACGTTGCGGTAAAAAAATGTGGGGATAAAAGTTCAGCTTCTTTCTACAGATTGGATTCCTCCTTTCCTTATACAGCTACTTCTACTTTTATATTACGTTACTTACTTACATTATATTATACATTTCAGTAACATTAAAGTGTTTTTTTCTGAAAATAATAAAAACCGAGCGTTTTTGCTCGGTTTTTATTATTAATCTTCTTTCGGAAGAACAATTCCTTTATACAATTGAACGGTAATGAAGTAATAAATCGCATAAATAACTACGAAAATTACAATTGGTACCCAAATACGGAAGTACGGATCGATTAAAATAAATCCGAAAATATTCATACCAACTAATACGTGAGCGATACCCACAATTGCTGGGAATAAGAATACTAAGAATAACTCTTTATAAATCGATTTCGTTAGTAACTCACGGCGCACACCGATTTTACGAAGCATTTGATAACGCGTAATATCTTTTGATGCACCAGAAAGAATTTTAAACATAAGGCAGCTTGCCATCATTGCTAAGAACGCAATTCCAAGGAAGAATCCCATAAATACTGTTCCACTCGCAATGCCATAGAACCCACTATAAGCTTGATATTTACTATCCATTTGTTCAGCTTTTACATTTTTATATTTATCTAGCTGCAACTCATCAAGTTTTTTCCATTCTTTTTTATATGTTAAAAAATCATCTGTTTTTCCGATAAATGCTATACCTTCTTTACCATTTATCCCATCGTACATTTTTTGATCTACAATTTTAATTGCATGATCATTGTATAAATAATATGGATGGATTGTACTAAAAGCATCTGTCCATTCCGCTGAAAGTTCTTTAGTATTCGCATCTTTTTGATTCATCTCTCTAGAAACTGCACCTACCGGTAGTTCCTCTGAAACTTTTTTCGTATTTACTAAATCCTTCATAGACTTCATCTTTGCCATATCTTTTACGAAAGGACGATTTTTCTCTAAATCTTCTTTTACATAGTAAACGTATTTATCATCAACTTTATAACGATATTCGCTTTTCTCTTTAAATGTAATACCATCTAAAATTTTCTTTTCTTCAGCTGTTGGATTATGAACTACTGAATCATATATTACTAAACCATCTACCATTTTTATAACGTTATTTTTAAATGCCATACCACCTGAAATTGCACCAGCTCCAAGTGCAACTAACATTGCCACTGTTGCAAGTACTTTCGTTAAACTATTAATTCGGAAGTTTAATTGTGCAAATGTAAAAGCATTAAGTCCTTTTTCACTACGCTTTTTATTACTTTTTAACTTTTTAATAATGACTGGAAGAAGTGAGCCAAATAGCATGTAAGTACCAGCTGTCGTTGTAATTAATGCAATAAGGATTCCCATCTCTTTTAGTTTTTCCATATAAATCATAGATGCATAACCTATACCTAATAAAATAACAGCAAGGAATGCCACTACAACTGTCTTTTTACCTTTTACTGCAACACGCTCTGTTTGTGCATCTGCATGTACTAGTTGCAATACAGAAATACGTGACAATTTAATACTGTTCATAATTGCTGATAATACAAATAGTGCAAAGAAGAAGATACAAGTAACAGTCATAGATGGTAGATAAAATGCTTTATACCCTTCACCAGCAAATTCAAGCTGTTTCATTAATAACTGTCCAATACCTTCTGCAAGTCCTACTCCAACTGCAATCCCGATTGCAAGAGACGCAGCACCTAATACGATTGTTTCAATAAACATAAGTAATGTAACTTTATGTTTTTTCGCACCTAACATCATATACATACCGAACTCTTTTTGACGAAGAGATAATAAGAAAGAGTTTGCATATAAAATGTAGAAGAACGTTATAATTGCTAATAAAAATGATCCTGCTTGGAATACGAATCCAATAGATTTAATCACTGAATTAGATTCTAAAAATGCTTTATTCAGTGCTAACGTTTGGAACATGTAAAAAATTGAAATCGACATGACAAGACCAACAAGTAAGACGATATAATCTTTCAGCTTACTTTTCAGCCCCGACATGGAAAGTTTAAATAACATACTGGAACCTCCTTTCTTACGCCTTTTGTGTACCTAAATCTGCAAGTACATCTAAAATTTCTTTGTAGAACTCTTCACGCGTACCACCGCGATGAATTTCTTTATATAGCTCACCATCTTGAATGAATAAAATACGCTGACAGTAACTTGCACTATATGGATCATGCGTAACCATCATAATCGATACGCCTTGATCTTTATTTAAGTTTGTCATCGCATCAAGTAAACTCGTTGCATTTTTAGAATCAAGCGCTCCTGTTGGCTCGTCCCCTAAAATAATTGCCGGCTCATGCACAAGTGCACGCGCTGCTGCTGAACGTTGTTTCTGTCCACCAGATACTTCAGATGGATACTTTTGAAGAATTTCTGTAATCCCTAACATATCCGCTACTTTTTCTACTTTCGGTCCAATATTACGTGATGCGACACCTTGAAGAGATAATGGAAGTGCGATGTTTTCATAAATAGATAAGTTCTCTAATAGGTTAAAGTCTTGGAAAATGAATCCTAATTTTTGTGAACGGAAATCAGAAAGTTCACCTTGCTTCATTTTCGTAATATCCGTACCCGCAATTTCAACAACGCCGCCCGTTGCTTTATCAAGTGTTGAAATTACGTTTAATAATGTCGTTTTACCAGAACCAGATGGTCCCATAATCCCTACAAACTCACCCTCTTGAATTGAGAATGAAACACCTTTTAATGCATGTGATTGGTTCTCACCTTTTTTACCGTACACTTTTTGAACGTTTTTCACGTCTACAACTGGTTTCGTCATATATATCCTCCTACGCTTGTTTTTCCATTACCTATTTTGCGCTTTTTAGAGGCGAACTGCTATTTGTTAACATTACATTTACCTTACACTTTTGTAATATAAAAAAGATAAGTGTGTAAGGTTCGTTGATAAATGAAATTTTATTAGCGATTTCTCAAATATATCGGCGATTCGCGAAGGAATATCAACTTTCCGAAAAAGATGAAAATGAAAATAAAAATGGGCTGTTCCACAAAAGGAATAGCCCATTTCTCTCTCTATTTCTTTAAAGGTGTTACCGTCCAATACGTAACAACTCGCCAAATCCATTCTAATGGACCCATTTTAAAGATTTTCATCCAAATTACGCTAAAGACAATTTGAATTGCATAAATTGCAATACACACATATAAAGTCTGCATGTACGTTAAGTTTTCTGCAAAGTTAAATACACTTCCTGCGATTAAAATCATTGCAGTTTGTCCAATATAATTCGTTAAAGCCATGCGGCCATAATATTTCAATGGTGCTAATAATGTTTGAACTGGTTTTAACTGAAGTAATAAAATTAATGCTCCTACATAGAAAGCTGAAATAATTGGTCCAACTGTAATGCCAATTTTTAAGAATTGACCTGCAGCGTCCACTGTTCCATCCTCATTCATGAGCATCATATTTACAAATGGTTCGGCAGGAACGTGTCCATATTGATACCATAACGCGACAACACTTAAAACAAACATAATTCCTGTAAAAATAGCGACTTGTTTAATTTTTGCTGAAAGATTTTCAAATACTTTATACTGCCCCGCAGCAAGACCTAATAAAATTAACCCTAATGGTAATAATTCCTTAGCTGCCATAATACTAAAAGCTATCGTAAGAATAAGACCAATTACTACATTCACTTCTTTTTTCGCTTTATAAAACGGTAAAACGATTAACCCACAAATTGCGTATAACGCTAGTGCTTCTCCAGGCTGAAACATTTGATGAATTAAACCAAAAATAAATAATGCTACTAAGCGACGTAAAAATAAAACATAGCCATTTTTCCCTTTCGCAATCGCTCTTGAAATAAAGATATAGAATCCCACTCCAAATAAGAATGAGAAGATTGAGAAGAAACGACCTTCTACAAATAAGTATAAAAATCTTTGATAGCTAGCATCCACTGTATTAGGATCTGGAATTTTAATGTTAAGTAATGCGAGAATATTTACTAAAATAATTCCCAGTAGTGCAAAGCCACGAATGTAATCTAACTCATCAATTCGCTTGTTTGTAATATTGTTCCCCATAAAGCAACTCCTTGTATAAAATTTAATCCTTCCTTACTCTACTGGAGAAAGCTGCTCACAACTATCGACAAACCTTACATAAATCTTACATTATTGTCATATAGCAAAATAAAACCAGGTCATATTTCGACCTGGTTTACTCTGATTGTTTTGATTTTTGAGGTTGTCCTTTTTTACTATTACGCTGTTTTACTTGAACAATCGGATCAAGTTCATTCGAAAACTCAGCGTTATGTCCATTTTGTGTTTTTTGCTCTGGATTATTTTGATCTGAACGTTTCGCCATTACATTCACTCCTTATTAGTGCGGTGTAATAATCATTTGATGTTGCAATTGGCGAATTGCCATACGTGCTCTATTTAATTGCTCACGTTGCTCATCATTCGCATGTTGTTGCATCGTTTGTAAATCGTTATATGCTTGTTCTAATTGCAACTGCGCATCCGAATACTCCATCGTATTATAATGCTCTTGTCTCATACCTTGGTCTAATTGTTCTTTCGCATATTCCACCGCTTGTTCCGCTTGTGTAATATACGATTCAAGTGATTGACGCTCTGCCATAATTGTCCCTCCTTGCTTCAATTCCCCTTTAGTGTGTCCCTTCCTTATGAACCTTATGAGTATGTTATAATGGATTTTGTGTTATTTTGACTCGGCTTAGGAGGGAAAGTAATGAAGGTTCAAAACCCTTTTCCATATACAAACGACAATAAACGTTATCATACATGGAATTATCATTTACGAAATGAATTTGGTGAAAAAATCTTTAAAGTTTCATTAGATGCTGGCTTCGATTGCCCGAACCGTGACGGTACAGTTGCTTATGGCGGTTGTACATTTTGCAGTGCTGCTGGATCTGGTGACTTCGCTGGCGATCGCCGCGATGATGTTATAACGCAATATCATGAAATGAAAGAAAAAATGCGCTCAAAGTGGAAAGATGGAAAATGTATCGCTTATTTCCAGGCGTACACAAATACACATGCACCACTTGAAGTGTTAAAAGAAAAATTCGAACCGCTTCTAGCAGAAAAAGACGTTGTCGGTCTTTCTATCGCAACTCGTCCAGATTGTTTACCAGACGATGTTGTTGAATATTTAGCGGACTTAAATAAACGCACGTACCTTTGGGTTGAACTCGGACTACAGACCGTTCATGAACGTACTGCAAATCTTATTAATCGCGCTCACGATTATCCGTCTTATGTGGAAGGTGTAAATAAATTACGTAAGCATGGCATTCGAGTTTGCTCTCATATTATTAACGGTCTTCCTCTTGAAGATTACGACATGATGATGGAAACAGCACGTGAAGTAGCGAAGCTTGACGTACAAGGAATTAAAATCCACTTACTTCATTTATTAAAAGGAACGCCAATGGTGAAGCAATATGAAAAAGGACAACTCGAGTTCCTTTCTCTTGAGGATTACGTAAGTCTCGTTGTTGACCAACTTGAAATTATTCCAGAAGACGTAATTGTGCACCGTATCACAGGTGACGGTCCACCTGATTTAATGATTGGCCCAATGTGGAGCTTAAATAAATGGGAAGTATTAAATTCCATCGATGCAGAATTTGTACGCCGCGGAAGCTGGCAAGGAAAATATGCAAATGAGGAGAAACAAAAATGAAATTAGAACGTGTATTACCGTTTGCTCGCACTCTCTTGCAAACAGCAGTAAAAGAAGGCGATTACGCTGTAGATGCAACACTCGGCAATGGGCATGACACTTGCTTCCTAGCTGAAATCGTTGGAGATAACGGAAAAGTATTTGGATTTGATATTCAAAAAGAGGCAATTGAAAGCTCAACAACTCGTCTAAAAGAAAAAGAACTTTTCGAACGCACTGTTTTAGTTCACGATAGTCACGATACACTTCTATCCGTATTACCGGAAGATGCAAAAGGAAAAGTAACAGGCGCAATTTTCAACTTAGGTTACCTTCCAGGCGGAGACAAGCATATCGTTACAAAACCGAACTCAACAATCTCAGCGATCGAACAATTATTAGAAGTAATGGCACCTGAAGGTATCATCGTCCTTGTTATTTACCACGGACACCCAGAAGGACAAGTAGAACGCGACGCTGTGCTTACATTTGCTGAAGAACTAGACCAAAAACAAGCACACGTACTGCGATACGGCTTCATTAACCAACAAAATAACCCGCCATTTATTGTGGCGATTGAGAAGCGATAATATATCAACGATTTTTCAATTATATCTATCGTAACTCGGGATATATCGATTGTTCGACAAAACATAACAAAAAAAGACGTGCATTCACTGCACGTCTTTTTTTATTCTCCTATATAATGGATATATAGACTATTTAAAGAAAGAAGGATAGAACTTTGCTAGTAGAACTACGGGGAATTCAAAAGAAGTACGGCAAATCACTTATACTAGACAATATTGATTTATCCCTTCCAGAAGGAGAAGCACTCGCCATTGTTGGCGGAAACGGGACGGGAAAAAGTACTCTACTCAAAATAATTGCAGGATTTGTTTCACCTACGGCAGGGGCACTTCAAAGAAAAGAACATATACAAATTGGCTATGTACCTGAACATTTTCCTGAAGGGATTCGTTTTACATTAGAGGATTATTTATATCATCTCGGCCACATTCACGGTTTATCAACCAAATATTTAAAAGATAAAATCCCGATGCTTCTTGAATCTTTTCATTTACAGCATGCAAGACATTCTGTTGTACGAAACTTTTCAAAAGGTATGAAACAAAAAACTAGTATTATGCAAGCATTACTTACAGACGTCCATTTATTAATTTTAGATGAACCGCTTTCTGGGCTCGATCCTAACTCTCAGCAAGAATTAGAACATATTTTACTCTCATTAAAACAACAAGGTATATCTATACTCTTCACATGTCACGAAAAACAACTATTAGAAAACTTCGCCGATAGAATTGTGACGTTAGCAAATCATACAATTGCAGAAAATACCTCTGCACAAAAAGTAGCAGAACAGGTCTATATTGAGGCAATCGTTCACGACACATTTTCAGCAATAGAACTACAAAAGCAATCCGGTTTTATACACGTTGCACACAATGCAAATCAAAATCTTATTCAATTACAAATCGAAAAAGAATATACAAACGAAATACTTCAGTTTTTATTACATAAAAAAGCATCTATCACACTGCTACAACCTAACTTTTAAATCGAAAGAAGGTTTATTATGTTTGCGCTTATTCGTTACCATTTTCTCGACTATACAAAATCGTATAAGTATGTCCCTCCTATTGCGATGTACTTTGTGAGCTTGCTTTTTGTATATACATATAAACCGACTCCTATTGTACCGACATATTTAGAAACAGCTCTCGCGCTTTATTTATTATCTGCCTGGATTACGGTCACAATTTTTCATACTGAAGACCCTGTACAAGAACAAATTACTATTTCTCACACAAATAATATTTCCGCATTATACGTTGGTAAATATATTACAGCTCTTCTCATTTGTACTGTATTATCTTTTATATCCGTAATCTATCCAATTATTTTGCAAATGTTTAATGAAAAAATGACTGTTTCTTTATTTTTAGTCGGATTTCTCGCTCACATGTCTTTCTCTATACTAGGAATTTCAATTGCAACTTTATTTACTAGAAATATTATTCCAAAAGCAAGCACAGCTTGGCTTAGCCTGACATTTATATTACTTATAACGATTGCCTCCATCCGGTTTAAAAAAGAGTTACTATGGTTTTTACCACCTATCGAAAGCTTTCTAATGCTTGGCCAATATAAATTTAATATACTTACTCACACGCTATGGCTCACAGCTTGGGCTATCGTATATTCATTTTTATTACTTACTTTATTTCTTTTTATCGTTCGCAAAAAACGTTTTTAATTACATATTAAAGGGGACTAAACAATGATCGGAATACTAGCAGGAATGGGTCCAAAATCAACTGGACCATTCGTCGATACAGTTGTAGCAAGGTGCCAAACAATATACGGAGCAAAGTATGATATGGACTTTCCTCATATGATGATTTACTCGTGCCCAACACCGTTTTACATGGATCGCCCTATTGATCACGAAGCGATGAAAAAAGCAATTATTGACGGAGCACAAAAACTTGAAAGTACTGGCGCAAGCTTTATTGCTATGCCGTGTAATACGGCGCATCTTTATTTTGAAGAATTACAGCGTTCGCTTTCTATCCCGATTTTAAATATAGTCGATGAAACGTTACAAGCAATTCCTGAAAATACAAAAAGAGTCGCTCTTCTCGCAACAGAAGCAACTGTTCAAGCTAGGATTTACCAAGATGGGATTGCAAAGCGTAATATAAAATACATTCATCATGAAAAATGGCAGGAAAGCATTAATCAAATTATTACTTGCATTAAATCTGGAGAGATTGAAGAAGCTCGCGAATTGTGGAATGCGCTCGTTTTACAACTGAGAGATGAAGTAGATACTGCAATTATCGCGTGTACCGATTTGAATGTGGTGGCGAATGAGGATTTTGTTGATTCCTCTCAATATCTTGCTGAAGCGGTTGTTGAAATGTATTTATCAAATAAGAAGAAACATTTATAAACGTTGAAAACCCTAAAAACTTTTAACTTTCTTCACAATTCTTTCAAAGTAATCACACTTAATCTCGCTATATTAAATAAGTAGTTATTCATATAGGGAAGGTTAGGGGAACTGAAAGTATGAAACAAAATCGTTCGCTTCATTACATTTTTTGGCGTTGGCATTTTTATGCTGGACTTTTTATTACGCCGCTTCTTATTACTTTGTCACTGAGCGGAATTGGGTATTTATTTCGGGAGGAAGTTGAAGATTTCATCTATAAAGATTTATATTTTGGAAAGAGCGCTCAAACAGAATCTATTTCGATGGCTGATTCTATTTCCTTAACAGAGAAAAAATATCCACATTATAGCGTGGCGAAAATTAGTGAGTTTAATGGGGATTATAATACGAGACTTACGATTGCAAATGAGTATACTGGGCAACAAAAATATGTGTATTTAGATAGTAATAATCAAATTGTTGGGGATCAAAACGCAAGTGAAACGTTTGCCAATATAATGAGGGAATTACATAGTTCTCTTTTAGTTGGTGGCACTGTCGTCAACTATACTGTAGAACTTGCAGCATGCTGGACAATCTTTTTAATCGTAACCGGATTGTACATGAGTATACGCCAATTCAAAAACACACCATCATCCAATAAGCGAGAAAAAGCAAAAAGACGTCATTCTATTATCGGTATTATATTTACAATTCCTCTCTTTCTGCTAATCGCATCTGGATTGCCATGGTCAGGATTTATGGGGAACCAAATTTATAAAATTGCATCTTCTAATGAATCACTCGGATATCCAAAATTGTACATGGCACCGCCTGAATCAAAGGTAAAAGAATTGCCGTGGGCAACAAGAAAAGAAGCTCCTCCTGAATCGAATTCAAATGAACCGAAAGCAATTTCTGTCGATGAATTACAAAAAGGAATTGAAATAAAGAAGCCATATGTTATTTCACTACCAGCTGATCCGAAAGGTGTATTCACTGTTTCGAAATCGAGCGGTTCTGGTATTACAGGGATGCATGTTGCACCAAATGAAGAGATAACAGCTTACTTTGACCAATATAGCGGGGAGCTCATTTCAAAAACGGACTATCGTGATTATGGATTACTTGCACAATGGTTCACTTACGGTATCCCGCTTCATGAAGGACATTTATTCGGATGGCCAAATAAAATATTATGCTTACTAACGACATTATCTCTACTACTTCTCATTTATTACGGAATAAAAATGTGGTTAGCAAGAAAGCCGAAAGGAAAATTAGCAGCACCTCCAAAGCAAAGAGATAAGAAAAGCGTACTCGTTTTCTTTATCATGATGGTTATATTAGGCGCTGTCATGCCTTTATTCGGACTATCTGTTTTAGTTATTTTTGCGATTGAACTTCTCATATATGTATTTTCAAAAATACGATCATAATAAAAAGAAAACCACTCTACATGAGTGGTTTTCTTCATCACTGCGCCATTTTCTTTCGGTACATCTTCCCGTTCCAATAGAAGAATCTTGAAGTGAGGCCTCCGTACTTTACAATGCGCCGTGCCATTTTGTGCATATTCTTTTGTGCTGATACTTTTTGATCTGATAAATAAATACCAAGTAATCCTCGGCTTATAAGACGATGAAACTTCGCATGAGGCAAATCACCAATGCTCTTCTCTGCTTCTTCTACAAAGTGTTTCATACGATCTAATATAGCTTGCTCGTTTTCATAATAACTACAGAAATTCAAATCTCCGCCTATGCGGTCTTCTTCTTGATCGATGAAATAATCAAGTAAGATATGAAGTCCTTGTACGTAAGGAAAGTATCCTTGTCTAATTTTCGCAATATCTTCATCATGTAATTCATCATGAAATGCATATGCTACAAGGCAGAAAATTCCAAGCGTAGAACCGGCACATGCTGAAAATTCAAACCAGCTCATCTCAGGTAAGTTTTCTTTATGTGCTTCAAACCATGTTTTCAGGCGCGGTTCTCTCTCTTCTAACTTCACGTGTTTATGAATTTGTAAATCACAATAATAACAAGCAAGTTCATGGAGAACAGGAGCGATTTTGTCATAGTGCTTCGTTTTCTTTAAAACATCTTGGCACGTTTCAACAAGTTCATCTAAATAACCACCATCATCTTGATCATCACGGTAACGATAATAATTACCGCCACCTTCCACTTCAGGTGATAGTGCCATTAACATTGATTCATGTAGCGCGGCAAAATCATTTGGATCAAGTGATGTACTGCGATCACATAAATTATCTAAATAGTCGCTGATCGTTTGATACGCTACGATAAAACGAATACATTCCTCTCGGTGTTCATTTGCTAGCAGCGATAAAATGCCACCGCCCTCACAATGAAACGTTTTATGCTCAATACTTGCGATTGCCTGACTATGAAGCTCATCATTCGGAATATGGTAGGCACGCTCTTTCCACATCGCTAGCTCATGGTGTACAACCGGAAACACATCACGGTATACTTTCGCCATGAGCGTTATGGGATTACTCGGTACGTTCACTTCTTCCTTCATCTCCTCTATTAAATGTACAAATAATGATTTATTTGTTTGTTTTTACTATATTATTGACATGTATTTCAGTAAATGACTGAATATAATTCAAAATTTCATCACGCTCATACTCATTTAATAACTCGTGATAACAATTCGGCCATTCTCTATATGCCTTATCACCTATTTTAACATTATCAAACCACATGCGGACACGTGTTTTATCTACAAGTTTATCCTCACATGCTTGCATTAGCAAGAGCGGAACATCTGGAAAATCATCTATTTTTTTATGAGCAATTTCGATAGACTTAATCAATTCACTATACCAACGTACTGATACTTTGCGCAAGAACAAAGAATCATTCTCCATTGCATCTCTCACTTCATGGTTACGTGTTGACATTTCCACCGTAAGATTCGTTGCAAATTGCAATTTTGGAGCCACAACATTTAATATTTTTGAAGCAAATTGAAGCGGAGCAGAGGGTCCAGTCACTACCCCTAAACAAGGCGAACTCAAAATAATACCCTCGACATCTTCTCTCTTCGTTTCTTGCATCATACGAATGACAATAAGACCACCCATACTATGACCGAATAGAAAAATAGGTAATCTATACTTTCTTGCTTCTTTCACCCATAATTTAACTTCCTCTATGTATTCATCAAATGAATCAATATGTCCTCTATTTCTTGAAGTCGTTCCATGTGACGGAAGGTCCCCCATCACGACGTGGTAGCCGATATGATTCCACATTTCCGCAACGGCTTCGTAACGTCCGTGATATTCCATTGCGCCGTGCACAATAACAATGACAGCTTTCGCTTCCTCTGCTTCATAATTCCACATACGGACCTCCTCCATTTCGCTCTTTCTCATAATTTGATACACTAAAACTAGTCTCTAGGAAAGGAAGACTTTACATGATATATCCTTACAAAGAAAAAAATCCGAAAATTGCGAGTAGTGCTTTTATCGCTGACTATGTTACGATTACAGGCGATGTTTCCGTTGGAGAGGAATCAAGTATTTGGTTTAATACGGTCATCCGTGGTGATGTGTCACCAACAATCATTGGAGACCGAGTAAATGTACAAGACCAATGTACCCTCCACCAAAGCCCTCAGTATCCTCTTATTTTAGAAGATGATGTTACAGTTGGGCATCAAGTTATTTTACATAGCTGTCATATTAAAAAAGATGCTTTAATTGGAATGGGATCCATTATATTAGATGGTGCTGAAATCGGCGAAGGAGCTTTTATCGGCGCTGGAAGCCTCGTTTCACAAGGAAAGAAAATTCCACCAAACACGTTAGCTTTCGGTCGCCCCGCGAAAGTCATTCGTGAATTAACAGAAGAAGACCGTAAAGATATGGAGCGTATTCGTACGCAGTATGTTGAAAAAGGTCAATATTATAAATCACTACAAAAATGATTTTACTGCTGCCATAATACTGGCAGCTTTTTTATATAAAAACTAACTTTTTCTTTACAAAACATTATTACTCCCTCAACAAAATCTTATTAAAATAAAAGCTAATATCTCCATATATATGTAAACGAGGGAGGAGAATTTTCATGAAGGTCAGTGGATTATATAAAATAGAATGTTACATTTTTAAAGGAATTAATCGCTACTTTGATCAAAAAACATTAAACATCTTTTTCAGCAATATTACCCATATCGGTGGTGCTACTTTCTCCATTGCACTTACACTTTTCTTTTTAATTTTTGCAAAAGGGACTTTACACCAAGCAGCAATCGCTACTGCTATTTCTTTAGCAATTAGCCATATTCCTGTACAAATATTAAAAAGGTGGTATCCACGAAAACGTCCTTATTTAACAATTCAGGATGCGAAATATCCAGTCCATCCATTAAAAGACCACTCTTTCCCGTCTGGTCATACAACAGCCGTTTTCTCTGTCTTCATTCCATTTATTTGCTATAATCCAAGCTTACTTGCTTTCCTATTACCGTTAGCATTATGCGTCGGTATTTCACGTATTTATTTAGGACTTCACTATCCGTCAGATGTGTTCGTCGGCATGTGCCTTGGCACTTGCTCTGGCATCATCTCTTTTTATCAATTCATCCCACTTTTCACATAAAGGAGTGATATGATGAGAGTCGCCATTTTTACCGATACTTTTACGCCACAAGTTAACGGGGTTGCGAAAACGTTAGAACGATTAACAAGTTACTTTCAGAAAGAACAGATCGCCTATTCTGTTTTCGCCCCTCAGCATACAGCTGAAGATAATTTCGTAGCTAATGTGAACAAGATGAGAAGTATCCCGTTAACAATATTATATCCAGAATGTCGCTTTTCTTTTCCTACTCCGCGTATTAAACGGGAACTTCATTCCTTTAAACCTGACATTATTCACATTGCCACACCTTTCAACATGGGACTTTGTGGACTGTATTACGCCAAAAAGTTAAACATCCCAGTTGTCGGTTCTTATCATACTGATTTCGATGCGTATTTACGCTATTACAAAATTGAATTTCTCTCCAATATGCTTTGGAACTATTTAAAATGGTTTCATAGTCATATGCAAAAAAATTTTGTTCCCTCCTCTGAAACATTACATCAATTAAAAAATAAAGGCTTTCAGGCCCTCTCCATTTGGGGACGTGGTGTAGATTGCACACTCTTTCATCCAGCTTACAATACAGACCTATTCCGAAAAAAATATAATATTACAGCGAAGTACGTTCTTTCCTATGTAGGACGAATTGCTCCTGAAAAAGATATTGATACGTTGCAAAACCTTATCGTTAAAACATCGCATACTCGAAACGACATTCATTGGCTCATCGCAGGAGACGGACCTCTAGCAACAAATTTGCGTGAAGCTGTTCCACAAACAAATGTCACTTTTACTGGCTATTTACAAAGTGCAGATTTAGCTGAAGCATATGCTTGTTCTAACATAATGGTATTTCCATCAGCTACTGAAACATTCGGAAATGTCGTACTTGAATCACTCGCATGTGGCACACCTGTCATTGGTGCAAATAGTGGCGGGGTTAAAAATATTATTACAGATGGAAAAACGGGAATTCTTTGTCCCCCTAAAAATGAGGATGCATTTCTATCATCCATTTATTCTTTATTGCAAAATGAAGAAAAACTTGAGCAGATGGGAATAGCAGCTTCATCTTTTGCGAAATCAAAGAGCTGGGATGAGATCTTTCGTGGCTTGCTTAACCAATATGAAGAAGTACTTCAGCATAACGCATCAGAGTTGCTTGCTTAAATAGAAAAACTCCCTTCAAAAAAACGAAGGGAGTTTATTACACACTTGTAAATTTTAGTTGAATGAATGATACATAAGGTGAAATATCATTTATTTCCATATTTATTATAACAAAAATAAACATAACTAAACAGACTTGTAATAAAAACCCATAAAAATTAATATATGGTTATACAGCGATTGTTCCCCAATTCTGTATATCAAAAAACCTTTCATTCATTTGAAAGGTCTTTTTGAGCCTGCACATATTCTTCTTTCGTATTTACATTTATAAACCAATCCGCATTCGCTTGTACATCTTCTCCAGAAACATACTTCACATTACATTGTGATAAAAGCTGCCCCATACTTCTTTTTTCATCTTGAAGCAAAGCATAAATCTTTTCTTTCACGCGGTTATGATACGCTGCAAGTAGCGTTTGTTTTCTTCCATTAATAATAGGTACAACCGCATCATATTCATTGCTCGTTTGCTCTAGTAAAATGGTAAACCATTCATGCGAAACGTTTGGCGCATCGCAAGGCATAATAGCGTACCAATCTGCTTCTATGTATTCCATACCTGATACAATGCCGGCAAGCGGTCCATTTCCTTTATAGTGCGGAATATCTTCTATAACAGGAACTTGTACGAATTGCTCTACTCGCTCTTTTATATCAGAGTGACTGATGACTACAACTTCTTGGAGCGCACTTGTCATCTCTTTCAAAATATGCTCAATAAAAGTACTATTTTTCCAGCTCGCTAAAGCTTTTGGCTCACCGAATCTACTCGACATACCGCCCGCTAATACAATTCCAGCCCACTTACTCATTGGCGATGCAGCTCAAATGTAATATGGCCTAATTCCGGTAAAATTAATTTATTCATCGCAAGACGAACCGCTCCGCTCGACCCTGGCATCGAGAAAACTACTTTGCGTCCAATTGTACCGCCAATTGCTCTACTTAACATTGCGCTGCTTCCGATATCTTCTAAATAACTAATCATGCGGAACAGCTCACCAAACCCGACAATCTCTTTATCTAATAGAGCTGACACTGCTTCGATTGTTACATCACGCTTCGTAATACCAGTACCGCCATTTGTTAATACAACATCTACATCTTCCCTATGATAACCAGCTAACACTGCTTGCTGAATACTTTCTTTATCATCTTTTACAATTTCATAAGAGGTTACTATATGGCCCGCTTCTTTTAACAATTCATGTAATAGTTGTCCGCTCTTATCCGTTTCTTCCGTACGTGTATCGGAAATCGTAACAATCTTGCAACGCACTTCTTTTGGAGCTTGTTTTTTATGTTCAGTTACACTCATTTTTTATCTTTCCTTTCTTAAAGACTTTTCTTCATTTTATCATACATATCTTTACACAATTATGTATGAAGCCAATAATGCGCCATGATACAATATAAGTATACTAACCCACAAAAAGGAAAGTGCACTTTCTTATACTCCTAGACTACACATCTTTAGCTACTCTTTATATTTTCTACATAATAGAATTCAATTTTAAAACTTGTACTAAAAAATAAATTGGAGGTCTACATAGTATGGAACTTTATAAAAAATTAACAACAACATTCATCCTCTTATTCATCGCTTCAATCACTGTCGGCTTTTCCTTAAAAGGTGCAATTCCATACGCTACATTAGTAAGCATTATATTCGCGACACTATTTTTACTAAGCAGTGCCTTTTGCGCAGGTAAAGCACGTCAAATGAAAGGTTGATTGCATATGTTCCAGTAGAAACCCCCCCTTTGTAAATCATGTAAAAAGGAAATACAAACGTATGAAAAGGCATGACTAATACGAAAAAGTATATTGAGCTAGAAGGCGAAGTATATTGCAAATCATGCATTCAAATTGTAAGTAAAACGAAATAAAAAAAGCTTTGCGCTCACCGCGCAAAGCTTTTTTTCATATATTATAGACCAGCTTGCTCTTTTAAAGCTGCAGCTTTGTCTGTACGTTCCCATGAAAGATCTACATCAGTACGTCCGAAGTGGCCGTAAGCTGCTGTTTGTTTGTAAATTGGGCGACGTAAGTCTAGCATTTTAATAATACCAGCTGGGCGAAGATCGAAGTTGTTACGAACTAGTTCTACTAGTACGTCTTCAGATACTTTACCTGTGCCGAATGTATCAACTGAAATTGATACTGGTTGTGCTACACCGATTGCGTATGCAAGTTGTACTTCTGCTTTGTCAGCAAGACCAGCTGCTACGATGTTTTTCGCAACATAACGAGCTGCATATGCTGCAGAACGGTCAACTTTTGTTGCATCTTTACCAGAGAATGCACCGCCGCCATGGCGAGCGTATCCACCGTAAGTATCAACGATGATTTTACGTCCTGTTAAACCAGCATCACCTTGTGGTCCACCAATTACGAAGCGGCCAGTTGGATTAATGAAGAATTTCGTTTCTCCATCCATTAATTCTGCTGGTACTACAGCTTTAATTACGTGCTCTTTTAAGTCGCGATCGATTTCTTCCCATGTAACATCTGGGTGATGTTGTGTAGAAATTACGATAGTATCAACACGTACTGGTTTACCATTTTCATCATACTCAACTGTAACTTGCGTTTTTCCATCTGGACGTAAGTATGATAATGTATCATCTTTACGTACTTCAGTTAAACGGCGAGCTAATTTGTGAGCAAGCGAGATTGGAAGTGGCATTAACTCTTGTGTTTCATTACATGCGAAACCAAACATTAAACCTTGGTCTCCTGCACCAATTGCCTCAATCTCAGCGTCAGTCATTTGACCTTCGCGTGCTTCTAGCGCTTGGTCAACACCCATAGCGATGTCAGCAGACTGCTCATCGATAGATGTTAAAACAGCACAAGTTTCTGCATCGAATCCGTATTTTGCGCGTGTGTAACCAATGCCTTGAATTGTTTCACGAACGATTTTTGGAATATCTACGTAAGTAGAAGTCGTAATTTCCCCCGCTACCAATACTAAACCAGTTGTTACAGTTGTTTCACAAGCTACACGTGCATTTGCGTCTTTTGATAAGATCGCATCTAAAATTGAATCAGAAATTTGGTCACAAATTTTATCTGGATGTCCTTCAGTTACAGACTCAGATGTGAACAGATGACGTTTTTTTGTCATGTGGTAAACCTCCCTACAGTAATTGTATATATTGTACGGAACTCATCCTTAATTTGCCACAAACTGCGACATACATTTATTCTCCCACACAAGCATACAGAAAAACCTTTCCTACTTTACATAGAGGAAAGGTTTAATTTGCTACTTGCATACTGCTTTTTGCCCTTCGCTCTTATCGTTCGAGACCTGTAGCCTCGCACAGGTTTTAGCACCTATTCACCTGCATTTATCAATACAAGTGAGGTTGCTGGGCTTCATCGGGCCTGTCCCTCCGCCAGCTCGGGATAAGAGAGTATCCGTCCCAACCTATACTAAAGAAATGATATTCATTTGTCAATTAATATTCACATTTTCCTGAAAGTTTTTCTCAATACGCCTGAAATGAAATATTAATAGGGAAATAATGCATTCACACAAACAAAAAGAAATAAATAGTATACATTATTTATATAATTGTGTTATACTCTTGTTGGGGATTACGAGAAATATTTCATTAAATGAAAAGGATGGTATATAAATATGAGTACTGTGAATGTCCAAATTGGTTTACACGAATTATTGAACGGAAGCAATGCACAGATTCAACTAAGTGTTCCGCAATTAGTGGAAAAAGTATTAATGCGAAATGAAGGGAAATTAACTTCGACTGGTGCCGTTTCTGCTTCAACTGGAAAATATACAGGACGTTCTCCTAAAGATAAATTTATTGTGAAAGAAGCATCGGTTGCTGACAAAATTGCTTGGGGAGCTGTGAACCAACCGATTTCTGAAGAACATTTTAATAAATTATATACTAAAGTTTTAGAATACTTAAAAGAAAAAGAAGAGTTATTCGTCTTCAAAGGATTTGCAGGCGCTGACCGCAATTACCGCCTACCAATTCAAGTTATTAACGAATATGCATGGCACAATTTATTTGTACATCAATTATTCATTCGTCCAACTGAAGAAGAATTAACAATTCATGAATCAGAGTTCACAATTGTTTCTGCACCGAATTTCAAAGCTGATCCAGCTGTTGACGGTACAAACTCTGAAGCATTCATTATGGTTTCATTCGAAAAACGTATCGTACTAATTGGTGGTACAGAATACGCTGGAGAAATGAAAAAATCAATCTTCTCTATTATGAACTTCTTATTACCTGAACAAGATATCCTTTCTATGCATTGCTCTGCAAACGTAGGTGAAGAAGGCGACGTAGCACTATTCTTCGGTTTATCTGGAACAGGTAAAACAACATTATCTGCTGATCCAAACCGTAAATTAATCGGTGATGATGAGCACGGTTGGTCTGATAACGGTGTATTCAATATTGAAGGCGGTTGCTATGCAAAATGTGTAAACCTTTCTCACGAGAAAGAACCACAAATTTTCGATGCAATCAAATTTGGATCTGTTTTAGAAAACGTTATCATTAATGACCAAACGCGTATCGCCGACTACAACGATACTACTTTAACAGAAAATACTCGTGCTGCATACCCTATGCATGCGATCGACAATATCGTACTGCCAAGTGTTGCTGGACACCCAAATACAATTATTTTCTTAACTGCTGATGCATCTGGCGTATTGCCTCCAATCAGTAAGTTATCAAAAGAGCAAGCTATGTATCATTTCTTAAGTGGTTACACTAGTAAACTAGCAGGAACAGAGCGCGGCGTTACATCTCCGCAAGCTACATTCTCAACTTGCTTCGGTTCACCATTCTTACCACTTGATGCATCTCGCTACGCTGAAATGCTTGGTGAAAAAATCGAGAAACACGATGCGAAAGTATTCCTAGTAAACACTGGCTGGACCGGCGGCGAGTACGGAGTTGGTAAACGTATGAACTTAGGTTATACTCGTGCAATGATTCAAGCAGCATTAAGCGGCGAACTTGCAAAAACTGAAACAGCTAAACATGACATCTTCGGTCTTGAAGTTCCACTTCACGTACCAGGTGTACCTGACGAAGTGTTAATGCCTGAACAAACTTGGGCTGATAAAGCTGCTTACAAAGCAAAAGCAATCGAGCTTGCAAATGAATTCAAAGAGAACTTCAAAAAGTTCGAAAGCGTTTCTGAAGATATCATTAACTTAGGCGGTCCAATCGCTTAAATTAAAACTTTCTGTTGGAATAACCCTTTACTCATATGAATAAGTGTGTGTAACCGTAAAGTTTCGCGTACTCACCGACAAAACCCAATGCGGCTTAACGGTTACACACACTTACATAAAAAAGAAGCTTACGTGAAAACGTAAGCTTCTTTCTATATCTTATATAAAGTGAAATGCTAATCTCTTCATCTGTGATCTAGATTATAAAATTACAGCTTCGAATATATACATTATATCCCTACTCGCTACATCTCTCGGGTTTCACATCGTATGGGGTTAAAAAAGGCCCTGACCGCTTCTATTCGTGGCTGGATCATCTATTCCATCTAAAAAGAAGTCTTTTATCTTTTTATCTCTTTTAGCTCTTTGTTAGTTCTTTCTCATCTTTCATGCTATAGTATCCTAAATTCACAACGATTAAGAAATAACCACCCATAATCCCTACTGCAAATGCCCACATAACCATGTGGTGCTCAATTTCGTACATAATAATAGCACCCAAAATGGCAGCTGCAAAACGGTTAAACATACCGAGTGTCGGTGCTTTCGTCTTCTTTACAATACTATCTCCAAGCTTCTCAATTCTTCTCCCTAGAAGCCAAACGCAATACATACTTACAATAAGCCCAATTCCAGCGCCTAAAAAGTGTGCTGAAAACGGTGTTAACATCCAACCTAGTAACAAAATACCTAGTATATAATACGATTGGATTTTAAATGATCTTAGTGACATACTAATCATGCTGTACCTCTCTTCATTCGTTCTTATCTATCCAACAAAAAATTTCTTTCAAATTCATATTCCCTACATCCATTTCACTCAAATTAAAAACAACATAAACAGTATGTTTATGTTGTTTAAATGTTTTTAGAAAATAATATTATACAAGATTTCAAACATTATATTCTCATATTTTGTGACGGTTTTTCAAACTTTTTTCGTCCATTTATGAAAAAAATGATATCAATCTATGAACATACGGATATGATGTAATAAGCACACAAATAAAGGGGGCGTCTAATGATTTATTTTTTAATGGCTCTCATTCACCTCATTATCCCTGCACTTATCGGACTTTCATTGTATTGGTACACGAAAAACCATAGCATTTTTTACGCTGTCCTCGGTGTTCTTCTTCCAGGTATTATTCTTATTACACTCTTCCGTATTCCATTTTTAAACTTAATTCCACTTATTACTGCTATCTTATTTCTCATCTTCTTACCAAAAATAAAAAAATAGGAAAGCAGATCATAGGTGATCTGTTTTCCTATTTTGATATAGGTTCCCCTGCAATAGAATGAACTTTTACTTTCTCCGATTTCACAAACCATAGACCGACAAAAATGATAATTCCACCGATGATTTGTTGAAACGATACATATTCATTTGCCCAGACAGCTGCAAATAAAACAGCTACAAGCGGCGTTATATACATATATACCATCGTATGTGACGCCCCAATTTTTTGAACACCAACATACCACATTACTAGACCAAATACTGTGACAAAGAAAATAGAATATAGTAAAGCAAATAGTGTCATTCCGTGAGTAATGTGAAATGGCCTGACAAACACATACGGACCACTTAACAATAATAGCGGAATCGCACCCACTAATGCAGACCATGCTGTAACACGTAATGCTGAATATTTTTTAATTAATGGTCCTGCTAAAACAGGATAAAGCCCCCAGCATATGGATGTAATAAGTCCAATTCCATTGCCATAAAAAGAACTAGTAAGTGAATGTCCTGCTACTAAAACTAATGCTGCACCAACAAAAGCAATCATAGAACCGATTAACTTTCGAGAAGAAAAATTTTCTTGTTTCAGAAAAATCGCAAATACAGTTGTAAAAATAGGTGAAATAGAAATGAGTAAAGAGGCATTTGTAGCGGATGTATATTTGACAGTTTCCATAAATAACGTTTGATACAGTACAATACCTACAACGCTAACGATGATTAGTCTAGGTATATCCTTTCGCTCCATATAAACCGACTTTTCAATAAAAAAGGTAAGAAGTAACAGGAGCGGTGCCGCCGCCATCATACGAAGTGCAGTAAATTCAATTGCTGTAAATTCTAAAAATCCATACTTTGCAATCGTATAGTTAATCCCCCAAATAATAACAACACTTAAAATTAATAACTCAATTCCCCATCTTCTCATGCGTATCCCCTCCGCAAAGAAGATTATACAGAAAATTCAATCACATGTACATTTCATTATGTGAAAAAATCTTTTTACTATTGGGACGTTTTGGTAAATGAAATTATATCGGCGATTTTCTGAATATATCGGCGCAACTCCATTTATATCAGCGATTTTTTCAATATATCGACAATAATAGCGACTTATAAAATAAAAAAATGTGAGTCCAAAATACATTTTGGACTCACATTTCCTTTACTATACTCGAACGTGTAATTTCATATTTGGATTATAAAACTGGCTTGGGCTCTTCAACTGAAAAGTTCCTCCACCTTCATGCCAATCAACCGTTAACTTATCGTCCATAAATACAAGCTTTGTACGATCAGCGATAAAATTCATTGTGCTTGATTCAATATCCACATCGCGCTCATCTTTTTCTGCTACAGCTACTAAATCGATGATTCCGCTCATGACACAACCGCAACCCTCATTATCGTAAAATAACTTTATATATTTCGCTTCGCTTGGAATCGTATCCATAATCTTTTTATATGCTGCTTCTGTTACAGTAACGTACATATGTTAATCTTCATCCTCTCTTCTCTTATCATTCATATATTGTATCACCATTTTTCTTAAAAGTTATATACAGAAAATTAAGACTAATATACAATGTATGTGATAAAGTTTCAGCAATCGAGCTTTTATGAGTAGTTCATGCAGGAGAAAGGATGTTTACTATCTGTGTTCAAACTACAACGATATCCTATGTTATTAGGTCTATTTAGTAGTTTCTTCATTTCTAGCGGAATGCTATTACAGCATGTACTTCCCTATTCTCCTTCTATTGGCTGGATTCTAGGTTTTATTTGTTTCCTATCCGCTTCTTATTTTGCTACGAAGAATACAAACAACTCATAAAGCAAGAATCATCTTAAGGAGGATTATTAAACATGCCAGCCTTAAAAAAAATAGAGCAATCACTCGATTACTTATTTCAAATTGAAAAATACGGGAAAGATAGTGCCTTTAGTCGATTTATCCCAGCCGTATATGATCCTATCAAATTTCCTTGGCAACAATTTTTTGAAGCAAATTTTGTAGATTTATTTAACGGCCTTATGATGCACGGATCTGAAAATGTAAACAAAGTATTTTTAGCTGTATTCCCTACAGATGACGTTCTTGAAACATTCATTTCACAATCCACACCTGGTGATTTACTCTTTATGCACCATCCCCTTGTAATGGAGTGTGGTGATCCGCTTGGAAGATCAGGCCGCGGTTTCATACCAATTCCTGAAAAATATTTGCAAGGAATAAAAGAAAAACAACTTTCTATATATACATGTCACGTACCAATGGATTTTCATCAAACACATGGAACGAGTATTTCAATTGCAAAAGCATTAAACGCTACTGTAGTGGACGACTTTGCATATGGAGGTCCAGAACAAGAACCATTTGGCCTTATTTGTGAAATAGATGAAACATCAACAGAAGCACTCCAAAAACATCTAAAACAACTCTTCCAGATTCCTTACACAGACTTCGAAGGTAAACGACATGATTCCATCAAAAAAATCGCAATTATCGCTGGATGTGGCGATGTTGTATCTTTAATGAAGGAAGCAGAAGAAAAAGGTGCTGAAGCATATATTACAGGAGAAATCCATTGCCATATCGACAATGATTACGGCCGACATAAATACTCGCTCATTATGGATTATGTAAAAGAAACGAATATGTCTCTAATTGGCGTGTCACACTCTGCCTCTGAATATTTAGTAAAAGAGACATTGATGTATGATTGGTTTAAAGAGAATTTTGATGTGGATGTTATTTTGCTTCCGCAGAAGAAATGGTGGCTCTAACACTACTTAATTCTCCTCCCGCTATCTTTTGAAATCTAGACACAAAATACGATCTGCCACACAAAATTATAGAATTCATAATATATATATAGTAGTTCTATTTTAAAAACTAGATTTTGAAAATATAGAAAGGAGAACATATATGTACCCACGTAATTATTTTAGTTGCGACGGCAGGCGCAACAGCGGTTCTAACGGAAACACTGGGCCCACGGGGAACACCGGACCTACTGGTAATGCTGGACCTTCCGGAGCGGGTTTCCAAAGTACTACCACCTTCAGTCTAGCAGCGGCTCCCAACTATAAAAAAGGACAAGTTGTCACTTATACGGGCAGCGGCTATGTTGTAAAAAAAGATGCACCTCAAGGGTTTCCTAATATATCTCCAGATTATATCGTATTAGTAGAAAGTGGACCTACCGGTAGTACCGGACCTTCCGGCATCACTGGCCCTACGGGGAACACCGGACCTACTGGCATTACTGGGCCTACCGGCATTACTGGGCCTACAGGGAACACCGGACCTACTGGCATTACTGGGCCTACGGGGAACACTGGACCTTCCGTGGGATTTGTGGGCCTGCGGGGAATACCGGACCTACTGGCATCACTGGCCCTACGGGGAATACCGGACCTACTGGCATCACTGGCCCTACGGGGAATACCGGACCTACTGGGGCCCTACGGGGAACACCGGGCCTACTGGCATTACTGGACCTACGGGATCTGCCGATAGTGCTTCAGCAAAAAGTATTGTTTTTCAAGGAACAAATGCTGGTTTTCAACGTATAGCGGGTTCTCCTGGAATTGACTCCAATGTTATTCCATATGTCACTGCTGGAGCCGGTAGTATTGTCGGCTTTTCTGCGTCTATAAATATAAATAATTTACCTGCTGCTATTTATACGATTAATATTTGCAGAAATGTCCCAACAAACCTCACAACCCCTTCTTCTAGCTACATCCTATCTACTATTACCTTAACTACTACTGACAAAATTACCGGAACTATGGTATTTTCCATTAAACCAACGGATAGCGGATCAGAACAAATTCAAGTATTTAATCCTACTCCGGCAGTAGGTCCCGCTACTGTAACTTGGACTAGCATTACAACTGGAAACCCAGTTGCAAGAGGAGATGCTATATCCCTTTATATTACCCCTGGAATTACTGCAAGTGCTGTATATTCTATTTTTCTAATTACTAACATATAGCAATTCATTTCATAAAAAAAGACCCGAGATTCGGGTCAACAAATAGAAATATAAATGAACTACAACAAATAACAGACAAAGCCATTATATATTTTTCGTAGTAAAACATCCATTAATTTCTTTTTACACTATCAATATATTATTTTTCGTTATCGTCCTCTTTTTTAGAACGTCTACCTAAGAAGAATACAAGAACTAATAATATAATTAACAGTAGTACTCCGCCGATAATGTAATATAATGTGTAGTCTTTTTTCGCTTCTACCGCTGTATCATTTAACTTATCAGCTGTCTTTCCTTCAATTGTAAATTTCTTCGTCCATTCCCATTTTTGATCGCCATCAGTGGCTTTCACTTCTACTCGGTACGTTCCTGGATCAAATGCTTTGTTTTCCCAGCTAATAGCATAATCAAAGTTTGAGTTTGGCGCCATTCTTAAATTTTCTTTTTTCGCTTCAAATAAAACGTCTCTACCTTTTTCTTTATATACTTTTGCATCAACACTTAAATTTTTTAACATTGCTGGCTTTACGTTTTGTAAATTTGCAGTAACAACGTTACGCCCGTTAATTTGTGTTGGCTTTACTTCGTTTAATTTCATGTCTGGTTTTACTTCAGCATCCGTCTCTTTTAAAACAACACCAATTGCGTATGCATATTTATTTTCAATTTGCACACCTTCATCTTTTTTCTTTGCATTCTCATCTTCTTTTTCTTTAAAGTATAAACCACCTAAAATAACACCATCAAACGACTCACTTGGCATTTCTAGGTTTATATCAACTGTCACTATGCTGTTAGCTGGGACTTTCGTTTCTTTTGGCATTTTAGCAATTTTAGAAAACGGATATTTCAAAGTAGAATCCGTTTTTGGTTCTACTGTACTATAATCTGTAATACCATTGCTATTCGTAATTGCTGTATTAGCAAACGATTCTACCACAACTTCTTTATTCGTATCATTTTTCATTTGGACTTGAATTGTTTGCTTTTGTCCAGGTTGCATTTTCAAATCAAAATACGTTTGATTTTTATCAATTTGATTTTCTGGTATAACTGCTGTCACAGCGAATTTCATTTCAGCTGCATATACTGAAAAAGCGTTTACCATGAAGAATGTAATTAATAGTAAGCTAGTAAATAGTTTTTTTACCATCTCTTATGTAATCCCCTTCATATCCATTTTATAGACAAGAAAGAGACAAGGTTAAAGCCATTCCCTTATCTCTTCTCATTTTCCTCTTTTATCTTAAAATTCCTCTTACTTACATAGGAGCGTCTGTTAGTTCCCAAGTTAGTGAAGTTGTGTATTGTGTTTGTTCTTTTTTCGTTTTACCTGGTACAGATAACTCTACGCTTTGTTTCGCTTCTGTTGCATCTTTACCAAACGTATTTACCCATGTACCTATACCTTGGTTTTCTTTTGCATCGATTAAATCAGATGCTGCACCACTTGGATTTAATGTGATAGATTGTTCTGCTGTTGGTGCGTCGCTACCTGCATTTGATTTCAAAGCTGAATTTTTTAATGTTAATGCCGCACCATCCAACGCTTTATCATCTGCAGTTTTGAATTGACCATTTTGTTTTACTGTTAAATGCCATCCAGCATTTGTACCACGATTATCTGTTACTTGAACGTAGTTCGGCACGTCAATTACAGAACCGTCTACTTTTTTCTTTACTTTATCTAATTCTGCAAAGTAGATTTCGTTATTCCCTGATGCTTTTTGTGTTTTAAAGTTGAAGTTAGATACATAATCAATACTTAGTGGACCATCTGTACCTTTTTTATCTGGATCAACTGGATCTACAGTTTCATCTGGATTCTCTGGATTAACAACATCAATTTTATCTGTATTTTTCTCGAATTTAATGAATGCTTTTGAGTCTAATTTCCCGCCATCTTTCTCAGCTGCAAATGCAGACGTTCCTACTGATACTGATGATAATGTTACCGCTCCAATTAATGCTATTTTTGCTAGTTTCATAGTTTTATACCCCTTTATGATCATTTTTAAAATTCAGTCATTCTTAATTTTCAATCTTGTATAAACTTAGTTTGGTGTATCTTCTAAAGTCCAAGTTAACTCAGCTGAATATTTCGCACCTTTTTCTTTCGCTGTCGTACCTGGTACGAATAAGCTCACACTCTGTTTACCTTGTTCTGTTCCTTTACCGAATGCAGTCGTCCAATCACCCATACCTTTATTCTTTGCGGCAGTAGTAATTTCCACCGCATCTCCACCTGGAGCTAGCGTTACTTTATTTTTAAATGTTGTAGGTGCATATTGTGCATCAGTTACAGAATTTACAGCTGGGTTACTTAAGCTTAAAGCTGCATTTGTTAACTCACTATTACCACTTTTAAATTGTGCATTTTGCTTTACTTTCAATTTCCATCCTGCATTTGTACCACGGTTATCTGTTACAGATACGAAGTTAGGTACTTCAACTGTTTTGCTCCCTTGTTTCACTTTATCCAATTTTGCAAAGTATGTTTGATCATTACCAGAGATAACTTGCTCGCCGAAGTGTAAGTTAGAAACGTAGTTAATACTTAATGGACCTTTTGTTCCTTTTTCATGGTCACCAGGGTTCTCTGGTGTAACTTTTTCATTTGGATTTTCTGGATTGTTTGGATCTGTTGTGCTTGTATCTTCAATAAACGTTACATCGGTTTTTGATTTCATATTTGCTTTCTCTTCCGCAAATGCTGAAGTTCCTACTGCTGCAACTGATGTTAATGATACTGCACCGATTAATGCTAATTTTGCTAGTTTCATATGTACCTTCCCCTTTTCTCTGTTTTCATCTATTTTTTATTTTGAATACACTTGCTTTCCCCTAATTCTTTTGAATACATATAGAGATAAAACAATCGAAAACAATCCTATATATTGTTTGAAGTCCCGTGTCTGGCCTCCTGTTTTCGGTAAATATTTATCTCCATTTTTATTTTTATCAACTGTCTCTTTTTTTGTATTTATCTTTGTCGGATCAGTTGATGTATTTGGTGTATAGCTATTCGAAAATGTAATACCCGCTTTTGAATTCGTACTTGTAGCCGTTACTACATTTGCCATAAGAAACGGCACACATATAACTGTGGAAACGATAATACCAACTATTTTTTTCATTACTCTCTCCTTTCTAAAATTTATATATTTCATATATTTTTAGAGAGGAGCATCGGTTAATGTCCATTCTAGCTGTCCAGCATATTTAGTATTTGCTTTGACATTCGGCCCTGGTTTTACTTGTAAATGAATTCCTTCGTTTTCCTTCCAATTTAGTGAAACCTCCTCGTCGTTTTTAGAAATATACGAGAATGCTTCTATACTAGAGGTACTTAAAGGTGTATCCTTTCCATTTCGTTTGTAAATCAATGCTCCTGTCAATGTGTCATTTTGCGCTGAAGTTAATGGTGTGATTTCCTTTACATATACACTCCATTTTTGCTTTTTAACACGATCATCGGTTACCTTTAAAGGATTTGAAATCGTCTTCGGTGCGTATGTCGTTGTTTTCGATGGAATTGTTAAATCTCCAAATGTAATTTCTTTTGGTACGTCTACTAACTTTAAAGTCCCATCAACGACAGTAACCGGCACTTGAATCTCCGCTTGTACACCTTGCTTCGTTTCAATTACAACCGTTACAGTATGATTCCCTATTGTTTTGGTATCTGGAATATTGATTAACTTCACTACTGATATTGGTTTATCTACATCCAAATTCGTATCTACAGATAAATCTGTCACAAATTTAGAAATATCCATTTTTGTTAAATCTGTTCCTTGCACTACTTTTTGTGGGACTGGTTTCCCAGTTGGAATACCTTTATACCTTATTTTTGCGATTCCATCTCGATTACTATCTTGTCCATTCTTATCGCCATCTAAATAATTTTTAGCTGACACCGGTATTTCAAGATAACCATCTTTGTAATATTTCATTACATTAGCACCTTTTACAGGAGAACCTGTAATTGTCATTTCATAAATTTTCCCGTTGAATTCTTCTGTTTTTAGCGCATTTACTTTCGCAACCGCAGTGACTTTATTGTTTGTCCTGCTAATATCAAAGAAGCTACTTACATCATCTCCACTCTCCACATCTTGAATGGAAACATCATTCACAGTAAAATCCTTATTCACTTCACTTTCTAATACAAAAGATTTCGCATAGTGAATCTCTTTCGATTGAGCAGGCATATTTTGATATACCTTATAAGAAAGTTGACGGGAATTATCTTCCACAATATCTCCTATTACACTTGGAGCTGGAATTTCAATTTGTGCAATCGCTAATTGGTCGTATGATACATTAACACCTGAAGCATTTAATCTAACTTCTAGCGGTAATTCTGTTAAATTATCAAATGTAATTGTCATATCTGCTTCTGGAGTAGCTACTGGACCTGCTGTTCCAGAAAACTCGATTTTATTATTCCCTTTGTCTTGATACCTAATTGAACTCGTATCATACACGTATAAATTCGTTAAATGACTACCATCATTACGTAACGTTACATTTTTATAACTATTTATCCTTTTGAAATTCCACATTGCCGTTAATGGTACTTTTTTACTTGTTCCGTGTTCATAAAATTCAAAGGAAGCATTATAAGTTTGTCCTGACCTTCCGTTCCCATATAATTGTAAAAAGTTTTTTGCATCACCTTTAGTTATTGGTGTTTTAACATCTACAGATGAAGCTGTCATAGAGTGAATATTAATACGGACATCAATCCATTTCCCTTGATATTCACCAGCTTTTTTTACTAATACGTACTGTTCTCTATTTGAATTTCTAAATGTATATTGACTTTGACCAGTTCTGTCATTGCTACTACCCTTTACCTCATATGTTACTTGTGGGCTCCAAACAAATCTAAAAGCATATTTACCCGAGATAGAAGGCCCTTCACCTGTTCTATTATTTATTACCTTTACATTTGGATATTTAAGAATACTTGTAACAGGACTAGCAGTTAGTAGAGATTGGCTCTTTAATACCTTCTCAGCTTGAATAGCAGGTAATTCCTGATTATTTTCGTTTATCCTATTGCTCTCTTTTAATTCATTTTCCTTTGGTACGAGTTCTTCATTAACCTTTTCTTTCGCTAAAGTCTTCGTTTCTTTTGGAACTTCAGCATTAGTAGAACTTATTTCTTGTTTTTTATTTTCTTCCGATACTTTCACTTTTTCACTTATTTCTTTTTTCATAACTTCCTCTGAAGCCTTTGGATTTTCATCAGAAATGGCTACATTTAAAGCCTCTTTTTTCTCTACAACATGTAGAGAAGGAGATTCAATTTTCTTTTCATTCCCTTCAAACTTCACTATCGGTTCAAATTTGTACTCTCCAGCTTTTTTCATTTGAATGACTACATATACGTCACCGATAAAATTACTTTGTTCATTCTTTTCAATTTTTACAATGTGATCTTCTGTTACTGAAATGTTTTGAATCGCTTTATTGTTTTCGTTCATTTTTTTCGTTTCTGCTTCATTGAACAGCTGTTCATTAGATAATTTCAGCTCGATATTAGCATCTTGTTTATTTGTATTTGTAATCTTTAATACTATATTTTCATCAACTTTTATTTCTTGTTTATCCATATGAACGATAAAACGTCCTTGCTCGTCGTTTGTAACCGCATAAACTTTCGTTGCAGAGTAATCTAGCACACCAACTTGCGTAAATAATATTCCTCCAGCGAGAAGTATACGCCCAAATTTACCTATTTGATTTTGCAATGTACTTCCCTCCCTCACTTCTTATGAACCGAATATTTCGAACATTAAATTTATTATTCAGCTAAATTTACAATCATAATGTGTATTCCTAGAAAATAAAAAGCCTGGTTGCCTTTTCGATTTTCATACATCACAACATGTGTGAAAATCCAAACTGCAACCAGACTATCATAGTAATTTTCATTACCTTAGACTCTTAGCTTTGCGACCTATCCTTTCGAACAGTGTGCCCATTTATTTTTTCTTTTTGAGACAATAAAAAATCCGATTGCCTCTTCGATTTTCATACATACAACTATGTGTAAAAATCCAAACTGCAACCAGACTATCATAGTAATTTTCATTACCTTAGACTCTTAGCTTTGCGACCTATCCTTTCGAATAGTGTGCCCATTTATTTTTTCTTTTTGAGACAATAAAAAATCCGGTTGCCTCTTCGATTTTCATACATACAACTATGTGTGAAAATCCAAACTGCAACCAGACTATCATAGTAATTTTCATTACTTTAGACTCTTAGCTTTGCGACCTATCCTTTCGAATAGTGTGCCAAAAATAAGTATTTATTTATCGTGTTTTGAATATACCATTAAAACCCAAAAAAGAAAATAGTTTTTTTAGAAAAAAACAATTAATTTTTATAGTCTAAATTTTACACCGAAAAATCCATAATAAAAACTAAAAAAAACATTTTGATCTTAGAAATACATCATACATTTCTTTATCGATAAAATGAAATTTTTACTATCCACAAATAGCAAGATAAAATAGAAAAACATCACTTATTTGGAAGTGATGTTTTTTCTATTTAATGCAGTGGTAACATAACCTCAACCGTCGTTCCAACCCCAACTTCACTTTCAAAATTCATTTTACCGTTGTGGTCTTTAATAATTTTTTCTGTAACTACTAAACCTAGACCAGTTCCTGTTTCTTTCGTTGTATAAAAGGCTTCATTTAACTTTGGAATTTTATCTTTCGGAATGCCGCATCCCTCATCTTTCACTTGAATGATGATTCCATCTTTTACAGTAACTTTAATCGTAATTGTTCCGCCAACTGACATTGCTTCAATTGCATTTTTAATTAAATTAAAAAAGACCTGTTTTAATCGTTTTTCATCACATGTAATTGATGGTAAGTCTTTACTGTAAATACCTTGTATGTAGACTCCTTGTTTTAAAGCAGGCTTTTCCATAACTCGAATAACATAAGAGATAATTTCTTGTATGTTATGAGTTTCTGATTCTAGTGATTTAGATTTCTCAAATCCACTAAGTTCTGTAGCAATTATATGAATCCGATCTACTTCTTGTTTCATAATATCACTATAAATTTTATCCTCTGGATGCTTGTCTGCTTGTTTATTCACAAGTTTTTTTAAGTTTGCTAAAGGTCTTCTAATCTTATAACCAATAACCGTCGCCATTTTTCCAACAGCTGCTAGTTTTTCTGTCTGTTTTATTTCTTTGTCCATCATCTCAAGCGTACGAACGTAAGACTGAACCCTCAAAAATATAATCCAACATATGATAGTAAATACACTATATAATGCCATTGGGATTAAAACGAGAGAAGATTGAATAATGATTCCTGTAAGAGCGTACTTCCCGACAAGTATCGCTGGAACTAACCAGAAATATCTTTTGTTCACAAAAATTGGTGCGAACAAAATAAAAAATACTTCTACTATATTTCCACCGTCAAATTCCGCATCGCTACCATAATAAATCATAATGTTATGGATACAATCTAATACATTATAGCCAATTAGAATAATATACTTTACCACAAAAACATTCTTCCATTTCATAAAGTATATTCCAATGCAAAACAATACTACCGTCAAAAAGTAAAGCCATAAACCTAAACCATCTTCAAACTTTCCTACGCCTTCTTGCTCTCCCGCGATTAAAGGTACGATAAATTCATAGGCAAGATCATACACAAAAAATATAATAAAAAATAAACTTAAAAATACTTTCAACGCCTTTATTTCTTCATTTTTAAATATATAGCCTTTATTCATATGGTAACTCCTAGCTTTTCTTCCACTTGGATTTCAGTATTTCCACACTCCCTTGGGAGAATGATGTCTATTCTCGTTCCAGTATCTCTTTCACTTGAAATATGCAGCTCACCAAGGTGCTCGGCGACAATTCGATTCGCTACCGTAAGTCCCAGACCAATTTTATCTTGTTTCGTTGTATAAAAGGCCTCTGTAACACGGGTTAAGTTTTCTTGCTTAATACCATAACCATTATCGATTACGCTGATTATTACATATTCTTTCCCTTTATTCTCTAATTGCAAATGTAATATGCCACCTTGTTCCATTGCCTCTAAAGCATTTTTTATCGTATATAAAAAGACTCCTCTTATTTTTCGTTCATCACATTCAACTTCTATTGTTTTTTCTTCCACATTAGAAATAAACTGTACGTTTAATTCATTCATTTTTTCGCGAAGACTTGTTATTACTTGTAATACAATTTTTCCTACATCATGTTTCTTATAAATAGAAGGTTTGCATGTAGCAACTTCCATTAACTCACTTATCATATTATTCATATTTTCTATTTCAAAAATCATACGTTTATAAATAGGATCCTCTTCATGCTTCTCTCGTTGTAATTGCGTAAATCCTTTTAATGAAGCGAGTGGATTTTTAATTTCATGTCCAACCGTCGCTGCCATTTTTCCGATTACTGCTAATTTCTGTGATTCGCTAGCAATCGCAATACTTTCCTTTACGGCTGAAAGATATTGTAAAAATCGATTTAAAATGATATATGCAGCTATTAACATAAGCGTACACATAATAAGGAACATAAATGCTTTTACTTCCTCTAATACAAATAAATAAATTAAATATTTTCCTACAATAGAGGAAAGTAAAAACACATAGAATTTTTTATTTAAAAATATAGGTACAAAGAAAATGAGAATAATTTCTATTATATTTGTCGCATCAAACGCCGCTTTATTATAAAAAACATATGCAAATATATTAGCGATTTCTATCGCTATGTATGCAAATATCCATGCATATTTAACAAGGTTTGCCTTCTCTTTTTTCATTAAATATATATTCACGCACAGTATTGCTACTCCGCAAATAACTTGCCATATTATGTTGTATCCCTTATCCATTATTGATTTATCTTCTAATACGATTGCATAGAAAATTTGATATACAATAACAATGACATATAACACCCATAAAAGGATTTTTGCATTCTTTTCTTCTTCTTTATATGATAGAAAACTTTCTTTCACTTCAACACCCCTTCAAAATAATATCTCGAAGAATACCATTTATTATAATAAATGATTTTCATAGACAAACAAAGATAAATCGAACATTTGAGGAAAATCGTACCAAAAACGCAATATATTTAGACTATATACAGAGCATAAAATCTATGATCATTAATACGTATATTATGGAGGATGTTTTATATAGACGGCCTAAAAAGTAAAACAAAGCTTTTAGAATGGAGCCTATTGATAGAACAGGGGGAAATTTATGTTTATTACTGTCGAGAAAGATGTGCATATTTTTGTGCAAGACGTTAATCCTGGTCCAGGTAGTAAGACTGTTTTCTTCGTTCACGGATGGCCTTTAAATCATCAAATGTATCAATATCAACTCAATGTTTTACCAGAGCATGGCTTTCGCTGTATCGCCATGGATATACGAGGGAATGGACAATCTGATAAGCCATGGACTGGTTACACGTATGATCGATTAGCCGATGATATCGCAATTGTTCTAGAAGCACTCCAAGTAGAGAACGCTACGTTAGTCGGTTTCTCAGTTGGTGGTGCTCTTTCTATTCGATATATGTCTCGCTATAATGGGCGCCGCATTTCTAAGCTCGCATTAATTGACGCTGTCTCTCCCTCTTTCGTTAAAAATCAAGAGTCCCCTTACGGTGTACCGAAAGAACAAGCAGATGCTCTCATTAATCAAATGTATGCTAATTTACCAAAATTTTTAAATGATGTATCTTTATCCTTTTTCAATAGAAACTTAGGAGCTGCAACCCTTGAATGGTTTTCTTATCTCGGTATGCAGTCCGCTTCTTATGCCCTTATCAAAATTTTACAAGCAGCTGCAAATGAAGATATAATGAAAGATTTAAATAAAATTAACGTCCCAACAAAAATCTTCCACGGCGTTCACGACCAACTAATTCCTTACAAAAGTGCTGAGCTTACGCAACAACGAATTAAAAATTCTCAGTTACATGCTCTTACAAATAGTGGTCATGGTTCACCAATCGATCAAGCGGATGAATTAAATAAAGAACTGATAAAATTTTTACAAACATAACAACTGCAATATAAGAATGAATGTTAACATAATCGTTTTTTATAAAACATAAAATTCACACATTTCTCACAAATACACAAATAAAACGATTATATTTTCATATATACTAAATGTACAAGTAATACTCCCTAAACCCAGCTTGTCTGGTTACCCCGTTAAATACTATGAAAAAAGAACTTGTATCGTTATACAAGTTCTTTTTGTTTCTTTTATTTAAAGAGGATATCTTTACTATATTGATTTCCAACGAGTAAATCATATTGAAGCATTTTATATTGCTCTAACATTTCTTTTTGTTTCTTTGTTAAATCATTGATTACTTCTCCATTTTTATCAACTTTTAATTCATCTCTAAGCACTGGTATTTCCTTGTAAAGTTCCGATAAAAATTGATAAAATAAGGATTTATTTAATCCTGCATAATCAAAAATAAGATTAGAAAAATGAATTGGGCTTACTAAACCTAAATTATCATTTGGCATATCAAAGTTTGCATACATTAATAACGGAGTTTGTGCCATCGCTAAACGTTCGCTCGGTGTTTTTTCATTCGTTATATACCCATTTTCTTTATAAAAAGATTTATTTGTTCCTAATGATGGAAGATGATCTCCAAAGAATACTAATAATGTAGGTCTATCTAAATTATCTAGTTGCTCTATTAAATATTGAAGGGCCTCATCTGAACGTCTTAATCCTTCTGTATACGTCTCTAATTCTCCCTTTGATTCTTCATTTTCTAGACCGCTAATTTCTATTAGGTTTTCACCAAATCGGCCTTCTGTAAATGGAAAATGATTTTGCATCGTAACTGCATGAATAAATGTTGGCTGTTTTTGTTCCTCTAACTCAGCAATTATCTCTTTACTCATCGCTAAATCACTAATATAATCTCCATCAATATCCACATTTTCCATCGTGTCCTCTGCATTAAACTTATCAAATCCTAACACCTTATATACATCGTCACGTTTAAAGAATGTGCGACCAAATGAATGAATTGCACTTGTATAATAACCTTCTTTTTTCAACGCCGTAGGGATTGATGGAATTTCTTTCTTATTTGTAATAACCTGCTGATATGGTATAGAACCTGGCTTTAACAAACTCATTGAATAACTTGTTAATGCCTCAAATTCAACGTTCGCCGTATTTCCCCCAAATGTAGGAGAAATAGTTTGTCCACCAGGAAAGTTTTCTATATAATGATGTAAATTTGGTACAGGATCTTCACTAAAAGAAAGGTTAGTTACTTTCGTCGGATCCCAAAACGATTCACTCATTACAAAAATAATATTCGGTTTCTCTTTTTTCTTTTGGCTCCCTATATTTCCACTATATTGTTTTTTTATATCGTTTGCTATTTGAAGCATATTTTCTTTAGAATAATTTTTGGGTTTTTCCATAACTGTTGTATCTAAATTGCTAATAAACCCAAGTACAAAACCATTTGAAGCATAGTTCTCATTTTGATTCCACAAAACAAAATCTACACCTGATTTTTGAAATACTTTATTCATAAATGTATTCGCAAAATTACCGTACGCATATAGAACAAAAATAGATCCTACTACTAATAAGGCTCTTATTCCTAGATGAATCTTTACATTTTGAATATAGCTTCTCATATATATCCCTGCAACAATACAAGCTACGATACTTAAGATAATGACAATAATATAGCTCCAGCTAAAATAGTCCATCACCATCGGTATAACAGATTGCATATGCGTAATTTGTGTGAAATCAGAAGGATATAGCGGATCGCCTCTGAAAATAAGCTTTAAATAATTCACAATACCTAAAATGACTAACGTACAGCTCGTTAAAACCATACTTAGAAAAACCTTACCTATTAAATTATATACAAGAATATATATTGCATAAATTACTACAAAACTTAATATAAACTGCATGTTATAAAAGTAAATCCAATTCATTGCCTCTATGAAACTCATATTACCTTGCATGACAATATAAAATAACGCTACTGTATGAGCTAGCAAAAATAATATAAAATGCACTCGCAGGGATGCTCTAAGTATAGACATCTCTTTTTTATTGAAATGCGTAATATAAAATGTTATGCCCCATATGAAAATCATCATAACACTTAAAACAAACTTTTGATTTAAATGATCTTTCATCATGTCTAAATTAAAAACCTTTAAAATCATAAACAGCATAGTTATTACTAATAAAGTCACCATACTACTTATAATGCTAGAAATTAATATATTTCTTTTTGGAAGATGAAAAAGTGTAGGACCATACTTCAATTCATTCCCTCGTTTCTATGTCTTAATTTCCCCCGCATCGAAAGAACTATTTCTATTAAAATAACATATATTACATATTTCGTCTGCATACTTGCTTCTATCATAAATGTTTTGTCTTAATATTCCCTTAATCAACCGTTAAATTGTGGTATACAAATTACTCATTCTTGAAAAGCTTAATTTCAGCACTCCACTTTATGATATAATAACTATGTTTTGGAAATCCTTAATACTATTAAAGATTTCACATAAAAATACGAAAGAATTAATAAAAAAGGAGTTGCTCATTTTTGCTTACTAAGTTTAAGAGTTTGCCTAAAGCGGTATATGCAATTTTGGCGCTTTCTTTCCTGTTGCACGTTTTTTGTTTAGTAAAACAGCCAGGATTAGATGGAGAGTTAGTCAAAGTAACATATGGTGCAAATGATGCCTTTAACTATTCGTTAACAGCTGAACAACTATTAAAACATGGTGTATTTGGTTATGTGTATTTAGAACCTAGTGAAGTTCCAGGGAAAAATGCATATATTACACCAGGTCAGCCATTACTATTAGCTGGCGCTATGATTATTTCTGATATTACATCAATTCCTTACTATTACGTAGCAACTGTTATTAACATGATCATGAACCTTTGCACAGTGCTATTAGTATTCTTAATAGGAAAAGAATTGTTCGAAAAAAACATTTATGGAATTGTTGCAAGTATTTTATATGCTATTTATCCAAGTAACTATACATACTTCCGTACATTGCTAACAGAAGTTCCATCCATATTCTTATTGGCGTTATGTGTATATGTATTTGTTCTCGCATGGAAATACAATAAAGTGAAATTCCATATATGGTTTGGAATTGTCGTTTCAATTTTACTTATGTTCCGTCCAAATCCAGCTCCAATGATGCTCATTCCTGTTCTTGTTGTGTTATTTACATATGGATTTAAAGAATCCATTCGAATCGGATTGTTATGGTTTATCGGACCTTTCTTTATTATTGGCGCATGGGTTGTTCGTAACTACTTAGCACTCAACCAATTTATTTTATTCTCAACCCAAGGTGCAGATCCACTAATTGCCGGTGCAGATCCATTTAATAAAATTGGATATGAAAATATAGTAAATGAAATGAGAGCTAAAGGCTTAGATGACAAAGGTGCATACGCAAAAGAATTAATTAAGAACGGATTTAAGACGGACTTCACTTATTGGTTCTCTTGGTTCACTGTCGGTAAAACAATTGAATTATTCAAAACAGCTCCTGCTGTAGACCAATATCGTATTCACAACTTTATGCAACTATGTCATAGAGTGTTTATCATCGGTACATTCTTGAGCAGCTTCTGCTTCATGCTAAATTCATTTAAACATAAACGCGTTATGATGCTAGTAGCAAGTTCAATTATTTACATTATCTTCTCAAACTTATTCTTAGCAATTAATCGCTATGGATTTTTCATTAATCCTCTTATGTGCTTAATTCTTGCATACGGATTAATTCACATTGTGCAGAAGCTTCCATTCTTCCGCACTAATCAAGCATAATAAGAAAGAGGTCGTCCACCGTTGGACGACCTCTTTCTTATTCCCCCACACTTTACACACGGCCAATTTGTCCATTCTGTAATCACACTTTAATTCCGTATGTATGTGTGTCTGTATTTGTTAAAATATCTTTCACAACACCACTCACTGTTTTACGTATAAATGCAAGTTTTTTACAACTATTACTATAACGAAAAGAGAAAATGATTAGCATGTGTATTATATAAAAGGAAGCAGCCATATTTTCCATACGATACATACGAGTACTATAATTACAAAATCAAAAAAATCTAATCTCGGACCTTTTTTCATATTCATATGTAGCCACATATGAAACCATTTTATTTTTGTATATTTATGGATGTTTTTCTTTGCAAATCGGTAAATAAGCATTTGCATGATTAAAAATCCGGCCACAAAAATAAATAATAAGATGAGAAATCCAATCACAAAATTCCTCCTATTTTTGTAGCGCTTTTTCTACTATCCGATTTTTCAAAACCCACTCTTCAAACTGGGCACTTCCAAATTCCCAGCTAAGATCGCGAGCATGTACAGAAAAAACGTAATGACCAGCATATTCGTCCATAAATCTCCCTAACTCTACATCGTCTTTCTGAATACCGTATACTCCAAAATTAAAATACACATCCCATACGTCTTCATTCTTTCTCTTATAAGCAATCGATTCCATATCACATTCTGTCCCGAAATAATCAAGATGTAAATGTACGCTATCATCGTATTCGTACTCCATTTTATCACCCCTTATATTTGTACTTCTTTACCACCAAAAAAATTCCTGCTATCTACACTCACATATGGGCGATTACCTACATATCATGCTTGTAGAGTGACTTCTAGGAGGTGTTATATAGTGAAAAAATTAATCGCGATTTTTTGCATCATGTTACTAGCTGTTTTTACTTTTGCTGCTTGTAGTAGTAAAAAAGAAGGTACGAAAGAACAAACTCAAAACATTCGCGTCGGCGAAGTTACCCATTCTCTCTTCTATGCCCCATTATATGTTGGGATTGAAAAAGGATTTTTTAAAGATGAAGGACTAAATATTGACCTACAAACAACAGCTGGTGGCGATAAAACGATGACCGCCCTATTATCTGGCGGAATTGATATCGCTCTCGTCGGTTCTGAAACGTCTATTTACGTTCATCAACAAGGAGCGAAAGACCCTGTCATTAACTTTGCACAGCTTACACAAACAGATGGGACATTTTTAGTTTCACGTAAAAAACTAGACTCTTTTAATTGGAATGACGTAAAAGGTGTTACATTTTTAGGACAGCGTAAAGGCGGCATGCCGCAAATGGTTGGAGAATACGTTTTAAAGAAAAATGGCATTGATCCTCATAAAGATACAAACTTAATTCAAAATATCGAGTTTGCTAATATTGCAAATGCCTTCTCATCTGGTACTGGAGAGTTTGTACAGCTCTTTGAACCGACTGCAAGTATACTTGAGAAAGAAGGTAAAGGTTATATCGTCGCTTCATTCGGAAATGAATCTGGTACTGTTCCTTATACAACGTTCATGGCAAAAGAAAGTTTCTTAAAGAAAGATAAAGCTGCTGCTGAAAAGTTCACACGTGCTCTCTATAAAGCACAGCAATGGGTTGATACACATAGTCCAGAAGAGATTGCTGATACTGTTTCCCCGCTATTTAAAGACACTTCAAAAGACATTACAGTAAAAGTAATTGAACGGTATAAAAAGCAACATTCTTATGCGACAAATCCACTATTAGATGCAGAAGAATGGAAACAGCTCCAAACTATTATGAAAGACGCTGGTGAATTACAAAAAGAAGTCCCACATGAAGCGCTCGTCAATACAAAAATTGCCGAAAGCGTTATTAAGAAATAGAGGCGAAGTGTATGAGTTTTTTGCAAATACGTAACGTTTCTCACTGTTTTTTTGCAAAAGAGAATGCCAAACTTATTCTCGAAGATATGAGCTTACAAGTGGAAGAAGGCGAATTTATTTCTATACTCGGTCCAAGTGGTTGCGGTAAAACAACGCTCCTCTCAATCATTGCTGGACTACTTGATCCAATTGACGGTATCGTCTTTTTAGATGGTGAACCGATTACAACGAAAACATCATCTATGGGATATATGTTGCAACAAGATTACTTATTCCCTTGGAAAACGATTGAAGAAAATATTATGCTCGGACTTCATATTCGAAAGATTTATGATGAGCAGATGAAAGAACATACTTTAAACCTTTTAAAACAAGTCGGTCTGCATGGTGTAGAAGAACAATATCCTCGTGAACTATCCGGCGGTATGCGTCAACGTGCCGCTCTCGTTCGAACATTAGCGACTGATCCGAAAATTTTATTACTAGATGAACCATTCTCCGCACTCGATTATCAAACGAAGTTAAAACTAGAAGAACTCGTTTTCAACTTACTAAATAAATATAAGAAAACATCACTACTTGTTACTCATGATATTGAAGAAGCGATTGCGATGAGTGATCGTATTTATTTACTGCAAGCGAATCCCGGAAAAATCGCAAAAACCTTTATCGTCCCGGAAAGTATCCGTTCTTTATCACCGTTAGAAGCACGCCATCACTACGATTTCCCAGCCCTCTTTCAAGATATATGGAAGGAGCTGGAACGACTTGGATAATATAAAACAACTACATGAACAATTTCGAAAGAACGAACGCAGACGCGCTTGGATTGCTCGCTCGCTACAACTTTTACTACTTATTCTTTTCTTTGCACTATGGGAAATAGCTAGTAAAAAAGAATGGATTGATCCTTTACTCTTTAGCTCTCCTTCGAGTATTTGGGATCTCTTCTTAACGAAATGGATCGACGGTTCACTTTGGGTCCACATATGGACGACATTACTGGAAACTGGAGTAGGCTTCATTCTCGGAACAGTACTTGGTGCTATTATTGCCACGTTCCTTTGGTGGATGCCACTTCTAGCCCGCGTACTTGATCCTTATCTCGTCGTCCTAAATGCAATGCCAAAAGTTGCACTCGGTCCAATCATCATCGTTATTTTCGGCCCAAACATTTCATCTTCTATCGCAATGGGAGTAATCATTTCCATCATCATTACCATTCTCGTTATTTACAGTGCATTTCAAGAAGTCGATTCTAACTATATAAAAGTGATGGACACATTTGGTGCAAATAAATGGCAATGTTATAAGCAAGTCGTTCTCCCTGCATCCTTTCCAGCAATTATCTCAACGTTAAAAGTAAACGTTGGTTTATCCTGGGTCGGTGTTATTTTCGGAGAACTTCTCGTTTCCAAACAAGGACTTGGCTACTTAATTAGCTACGGATTCCAAGTCTTTAACTTCACACTCGTCTTACTTAGCGTACTACTCACATGTGTTCTTGCAACTCTTATGTATGTATTTGTTGAGGCATTTGAAAAAATTCTAATTGGAAAAAGAAAAAGAAGCTGACTCAAAACAGTGCGCTATAGTCAGCTTCTTTCTTTTACCTTTTATCACACATTTTCGTTTCATTTGTAATGTTTCCATCCGCAACCGTAACTGTATGGAAACAGTCTTTCACACGTACTGTAACGACATTATCTTTTCGATCTATCACATGATAATCATTAAACTTTTCATTCAAAGCACTACGAATTTGCTCCCCTTCAAAAATCGGAAAACCGTGAGACATTACCCAAATGAGACCAGCAACAGCAAGAATCGTTTTCATACGTTTCATTACCTCCTCGAGAGTAAACTTATAGTCCCTACAACACGCGCATTATAATTGTGTCTAAATTGTGACATTTTTATACTAATTCTATTTTATACCGCCAGTTCCTTCTTCTTTTTAATGAAAATACAGAATTTTCAATTTTATCAACATGAAAAAACGCAAAGAATTAAAAATTCTTCACGCTTTACTTTAACGAAACTATATCGAACGCATAACTCACATTAGTCTCCACTTTGTTGTTCTATCGTTTTCGAAACATCATATAATCCTGACAGCACTTCCGCTCTCATTTTTACAAGCTCAGGGAACTGATAGAAGAAAGCAATTTTCTTATATTTTAACTCTGTCCCTTCTTTCACCTTTTTTGAATCTTGTAAAATGAACGCTGTAAATGTATCTGCGATATCTTCCGTTACATTTGTTGTTCCATACAGCGATACAAAATCATCATGCTTTTCTTTATAAAATTTAATTTGTGCCTCTTCACTTTCTTCTACTTTCTTTTCTGTCCACTCTTGCTCAATTGGTTTCCAAAATTCATTATAAAATCGGTTAATATACGAAGTTTTTCTCGCACATCCATTTTTCAAGAACACCGTTTTACATTTATTTCGATATGATGAAATGTCTTTCTCTTCATCAAACGCCTCTAAATATTTCCTATCCACTGGTACTTGTTTATGCCCAATCGTTAATACGTGAGCCGTTTCATGAATTAATGTTTTCATCACTTCATCTATATTCACCCCAGAATCGAGCACGTCTAAACTAAGCAACCAATCTCTCGGGTCATCCATACTTGGCATGACATGAGCAACAACGCCATCATAACCATCCGTTATTAGATCAAACCCTGTTATATTCTCACGATATTTCACTGGAATGAGAGTGCGATACATGTCCCATAAAGTTTCATGATACTCTCTATCTTGCCGGTGGCTTAACAAATCATCTTTTGCTACTTCGTCATCTGTAAAAGCTTTATTCAATCTCTTACGATCCAATTTCTCAAAATAAGGATCTACAATTTCATCACCATCGATATAATAAGAAGCTAAAAAGAAATAATTGTCATCCTCTTCTTTTTTCTGTTCCGCCTCTTTCATATTCACACTTTCATACTCTTCTATGTCATAATCTTCTACTTTTTCAAGTTCTGAAAGTCCCTCTATCTTTTTATATACTTTTTGTAATGTTTTATCTCCTATTTGCGTGCACTCTTCTTCTGTTTTACAAATTTCTTTTTCTTTCGTAACCTCGATAGCACTATCGCATCCTGCAACTAAACTGCTTGCTATAATACAACACACTAACTTGCCATACAGTTTCTTCATACAATCCCCCATTATTCCATTCTACAAAATATCATAATCATTTTTTTACGAATATGCGATAATTAATTATAAAAACTGCAAGGAGGCTTCTCATGATTCGTGCAATCTTATTCGACTTAGATGGAACACTATTAGATCGGCGCCAATCTTTAGAACAATTTATTTGTGAGCAATATAATCGCTTCTCCTCACATTTGATGAGTATAGAGAAATCAGAGTATTGTTCTCGATTTCTTGAACTCGATAATAATGGCTATACGTGGAAGGATAAAGTATATGCTACTCTCCTTTCCGAATACAACATTACTACTTTAACGCAAGAGCAACTGCTACACGACTATATTACAAACTTCCAACATCATTGTATTCCTTTCAAAAACACGCATGAACTACTTCAACAGTTAAAACAGCGAAACATTAAAATTGGTATTATCACAAATGGTTTTACTGAATTTCAGATGAGCAACCTTCGAGCACTACATATACATACGTATACAAACACCATTCTCGTTTCAGAAGCTGAAGGAATTAAAAAACCTCACCCTGAAATTTTCGAACGTGCTTTGCAAAGACTAGATGTTAAGGCAGAAGAATGTCTTTATGTTGGAGATCATCCAGAAAACGATGTGCTTGGTTCTGAACAAGTAGGAATTCTTGGTGTTTGGAAAAAAGATTCGTTTTGGGGTGATTTTAAGCATTCACGTATCGTAGATGATTTGTTGGGGGTGCTTTCGTTTTTAGAGGTGGAGGTATCAACACAATAATAACAAATAAATTATATCAGCGATTTTCACAATATATCAATTCACCAACCAAAAGTAACAATAATAAGAGGAGGCGTTTTTCACAAAAGCCTCCTCTTATTATTCATACACTGTAAACTGCGGTTTACTCGGATGATCTTTTACTAGCGCATCATCTGGAAACTTTGAAACTTTTTGATATACGGCAATGTCACCGATACAACCTGCTGTTAGTAGAATTCCTAAAAATGAGAGTGGCTCCAGATTCATAGCTAATCCCAATACAATTGGCAAAATTCCAGTTGGTAAAAACGGAAGCATTAACACTTTCTTCATTTGCTTTACTGTAACCGCCTGTTTAGAATGAGCATATGCAACACCTAATTTCCAATTAACGCCCCATTTTAGTTCACTCCACGGAACACCTCCGATATAGCGAAAGCCAATTAAATGTATCGCTTCATGAATACAAACGAGAACAATCATTGCGATAATAAAAAGAAACATCGTTAATAATGTAACTTCAACTTGAACCCCACCTGAAAGAAATATATGCAAATAACCAATTCCAAACGACAAAGCAATTATTATAAAAAATAAAGAAAAGTTTAATTTAACCATCGAAACAGTAACAGTCGTTTCTTTTCTTTTATCCATCTTCCCCCTCCTAAAATGTAAATATATCTTTACAAAATTGTATAATATACCCAAAATAATGTGAAGATATATTTACATTTATTCTTACATACAAAAAAAAGAAACCGGCCACTTTACTTCGTAAAACAGCCGATTTCTTCTATATGTTTCATCGTACGCGCTAATACGTCATCGCGCATTATAAAGCTAAATTTTCTATTCGTTTTAATGTTGTCAGGAATGTCTTTTAATAAAACAGACCCTTTCGTTTCTTCGTAATGCGTATGTTCTTCTACCGCACTAATTGTTGCAAAATAAATGTTTTTAATGATTATTTTGTCTTTTCCAGATACTTTGTATTGTCCTAAGTAAGTTAAATCAGAAACTATGCCGCCGGTTTCTTCATGAACCTCTCGAACTGCCGCTTCTTCCGGTGTTTCCCCTATTTCTACTTTACCACCTGGAAATTCAAGACCGCGACGTAAATGATGTGTTAATAACCATTGATCCCCGTACCGGCATACAACCCAAACATGCTTTGGCTCAGGAGAAAATGGATAACGTTCAAACGATAATTGTACAGTGTTGTGGTAATAATCTTTAAATTTGTACATGCCATTACTCCCCTATTGATGGTTACAAGTTTTTCCTACCACAAATTGTAGCATATTCTCGCTTTTCTGCATAATATTATCCAATTACAATCCATTGATTATTCCCATTTGTGCGACTAATTCTTTCGTCTCATGATTTCCTAAATCGTAAATCATTTTATATGCTTTTTGTAGTTGTTCATCATATCGGTCATTATTTGAATCGTGATGATACTCAACAAATGGAACGTGGGAGCGTACAAATGACCCTAAATCTTCTACATATGCTTGATCAAAGTGCTCTCTTAATTCCGTAATTTCCTCATCATTTGCGGAAATCTCAAAATTATACGTATCCGCCGTCTTCACTTGTGAAATTTGACCATTTCCTATTGATATATAATATGTTTTTTTCGTCTCCATGTAACACCCTTCTTTCATCCTTTTATTTTCTATTGTTTTCATTAATTACAAAATTATGTAAAATAAAGAAAAGGAGGGATTTTATGTTCAAAATATTAATTATCGGTATTATCATCGTCCTAATCATCCTCGTACTCTCCATCATGACAATTAATAAAGGCTATGCTTATAAACATTCCGTCGATAAACTAGAAGACAATCCTTATACAAAAAAGAATAAGGAGAATTCCTAATATGCTTCGTATACTTCGCATCATAGTAGCACTCACTGTGATCGTTATGTCGGCAATTGGATTATATACAGGTCAAAATAATTTTTTACCTCTTTCACAATTTCTATTAGGGGCTTTAATGTTTCTCATCGCATTTGAACAAATAAAGAAAAAGGAGGCAGCAACTGGATTTATTTGTATTATTGCCGGTGCTTTCATTTGGATTGTTCTCATCATTAGCTATATCAAATAAAAGGAGGTACATGCATGCTAAAAGGAGTACGGATTACTTTATCACTTATTGCTTTATCTATAGCAATCTATGGATTTTTTACTAGTAATAGAGAAATAATGCCGTATATGTTTATCTCTTTAGGAGTTATGGCCCTCACCATAAGTTTAGAGGAAATATTAAAAAGGCAAACAGGAGGTAGTGTGCTCGCTCTACTAGCAGGAGCCGCTGCTTTATTTATTGGTTTCACAGAAATATTCCGATAAATGGTCTAAAGGAGGCTATACAATGCTAACTCTAACTATATTACGGAGTTTTTTAGCATTTCTCATGCTTCTCTTACTCATTCTAAGCACTTATATCCATGTTACCGATAATTTTTCACTTCTCCCATACGTACAATTTATTCTCAGTTGTTTCTTTATTCTTCTAGGAATTAATGAATTGAAATCCGGACGAAAATCAATGAGTATCCCGTATTTTTTCGTTTCCAGTCTCATATTCTTCTTTTTAATATCAAACTACTTTCGTTATATGTAGAATGAAATTTTGACCAATTTAGCATTTATAATTATTTTCTCTCAGTAACTATTTCTTTCTACTTAAGGGGGATTCCATGTTAAAAAACATTCAAATTATAATCGCCACTATCGCTCTTTCTCTCGCCCTATTTAGCTTCTTTGCAAACTTCACTATTCTTTTACCTTACGTGTTTATCCTTTTAAGTATTATGTGTATCCTTTTTGGAATCGATGAAATAAAGAAGCAGCAAAAAACGAAAGCATTTGTTTATTTTCTCTGTTCTGCCTTTGTTTTATATGTTGGAGTGTCTAGTATACTTTCATAAAAAAAGAACATGTTCGCTCTTAATAAAATAAAAAACTGCCCTTTCACAGGCAGTTTTTTATTTTATCCAAACACTTTCTCAAGTTCATCTTTATCTTGGCTTAACCAGAAGTTCATTAAGCGTTGTGCTCCTTCTAAGTCGTGAAGCTTCGCTTGACCACATTGTGTTTCATTTGCAGCTGGAATTTCTGTAATTTGAACCGCATCTTTTAATGTTAGTTCTAATAAATCAATGATTTCTCGTACTGTCGGTGTTCCGCTTACTACAAGATAATATCCTGTTTGGCAGCCCATCGGTGAAATATCGATAATATCAAAATGCGGATAACGATCAATATATTTACGTAAATTAAATGCTAATAAATGTTCTAACGTATGAATAACATCTGGTTTCATTGCTTGTTTATTCGGTTGGCAAAAACGAATATCGAATTTATTTACAATACCGTCACTACCTACATTGTGAACTCCGCAATGTCTTACATAAGGTGCCTTTACAATCGTATGATCTAATTCAAAGCTTTCTACTGATGGCATACAACATCTCTCCCGCTTTTAATTTAATTCCGTTATATCCAATATGATATAACGGAAATGCACATTAGTAAAGTATTATGTACAGTCGTGCTATAATACTTTAAGACTATGCTGAAAAGGAGACCATTATGAAACAGATTTTTATTGGGATTATACGCTTTTATCAAAAGTTCATTTCTCCGATGACACCACCAACTTGCCGCTTTTATCCGACTTGTTCTCATTACGGATTAGAGGCGTTTCAAAAACATGGTGCCCTCAAAGGCTTTTGGCTTACTTGTAAGCGTATATTAAAATGTCACCCTTTCCACCCGGGAGGATTTGATCCTGTCCCAGATAAAAAGGATGACAAAGTAAATTCTTAATTGTCGTAACCATTCACAACTAAATCTAATTTTCCTGTATCAGGATCTATAACAAGACCGTGAACAGGTACTTCTTCTGGAAGTAATGGATGGTTGCGAAGTATCGATACGCTATGTTCTACACTTTCTTCTACACTAGAGAACCCTTGTAGGAATCTTTCTAAATCGATTCCAGAATAACGGAGTGTATCTAATTTCTCATTTGTTATACCCCGCTCTTTCATCTTCTCAATTGTACTGCTTGCTTGAATTTTTGCCATACCGCAATCGTGGTGACCAACTACACAAACTTCATCAGCACCAAGTTCATATACAGCAACTAAAATACTACGCATAATACTTCCGAATGGATGTGAGATAACAGCTCCTGCTACTTTAATAATTTTCACATCACCGTTACGCATATTCATTGCTTTTGGTAATAATTCAACAAGACGAGTATCCATACAAGAGATAATTACCATTTTTTTATTCGGGAATTTTCCCGTTTCATACTCTTCGTATCTTTTCTCTTCAACAAATTTTTCATTGTATTGTAAAATCTCTTCTAATGACTTCATAGTAAAAAACCCTCTTTTCTCTCATTTACATTACTTATATAGTGTACCAAAATATGAAAAACTCAAAAAGGATATCGCTTTATAGTAAAAATAAGATATTTTCAGATAATCGACATAATTCTTTCAAAATATACACACAGCTTTGTAACAAGTCTCACATACTTTAAACGTATTTTCACTATAAACTGATTGTAGATAATGTAAAAAAGGAGTGAATATTTATTATGTCCGACGTTCTGTTACTGAGTCGTTTTCAATTTGCAATTACTATTTTTTATCACTTTTTATTTGTACCTTTGACAATCGGACTTGTCATTTTAGTAGCATGTATGGAAACTCAATACGCCCGCACATTGAATCCAACATACCGTAAAATGGCAAATTTCTGGGGTAAATTATTTACAATTAACTTCGTAATGGGGATTATAACTGGGATTACGATGGAATTCCAATTTGGAACGAACTGGTCTGAGTACTCCAAATATATGGGAGATATTTTCGGATCACCTCTCGCAATCGAAGCACTCGTTGCCTTCTTCTTAGAATCTACTTTCATGGGAATATGGTTATTCGGTAAAGACAAAATTTCACCAAAGTTCCGTGCCTTCTGTATGTGGATGGTTGCACTTGGAACAAACATTTCCGCACTTTGGATTATTACAGCAAACGGATTTATGCAAAACCCTGTTGGCTACGTAGTACGTAATGGCCGCGCTGAATTAAATGATTTCTGGGCACTCGTTACAAATCCATATGCTTGGAATATGTTCTTCCATACTGTCATTGGTTGTTATATCGTAGGTGCTTTCTTCGTTATGGCAATTAGTGCCTATCACTTATTACGTAAAAATGAAGTGGAATTCTTCAAAAAATCATTTAAGTTTGGTTTAATGTTAGGCTTATTCGCCGCAACAATTACACCGTTTATGGGACATCAATCTGGTGTATCAGCAGCTAAATATCAACCAGCAAAAGGAGCTGCGATGGAAGCAGTTTGGGAAACTGGAAAAGGACAAGGCTTCTCAATTGTTCAAATTCCTGATGTAAAAAATGAGAAAAACTTTGAATTCCTTACGATTCCAAAACTCGGAAGCTTCTTCTATACAAACTCATTTGATGGCGAAATTGTTGGTTTAAAAGATATTCCGAAAGATGAACGTCCAAATGTTAACCTCGTGTATTATAGCTTCCGCTTAATGGTTGCACTTGGTATGTTCTTTATGGCATTAACTTGGTATGGCTTCTATTTAAACCGAAAAGGAAAACTAGAAAACTCAAAACGTTATTTAAAAATTACAATATGGTCTGTCTTACTTCCTTATATCGCGATTAACGCAGGATGGATTGTCGCTGAAGTAGGTCGCCAACCTTGGACAGTATATAAACTAATGCGTACAGCAGAATCTGTATCACCTATATCTGTCCCGCAAATTTGGTTCTCATTAATTAGTTTAATTTTGTTCTACACTTTACTTTTAATCGCAGACGTATACTTAATGCTGAAGTTCGCGAAAAAAGGACCTGCAGCATTAGAAGAACCTGCTACTGAGGGAGGTGTGGCCCATGTCTCATGATATGCTTGCAATCATCTGGTTTGGTTTATGGGGCGTGATTTGGACAGTTTACTTCATTCTTGACGGGTATGCACTTGGTAACGGAATGATCTTTCCTTTCGTTACGAAAGATCGACAAGAACGAAATCAATTACAAGAAGCAATTGGCCCATTCTGGGGCGGTAATGAAGTATGGTTAATTACAGCTGGTGGCGCAACATTTGCTGCCTTCCCAGTCACATATGCAAATATGTTTAGTTATCTATATACACCGTTATTCTTAGTATTACTTGCACTGTTTGCTCGTGCCGCTGGACTGGAATTCATGCATAAAGATGATTCACCGATTTGGCAAAAAACTTGTAAATGGGCATTTGCAATTGGCAGTTTTTTAATTGCTTTCCTATTCGGTGTTACGTTCGCTAATCTTTATTACGGACTACAAATCGGAAAAAATGGCTATGAAGGAAATTTACTTAGCTTACTAAACCATTACGGTATTTTAGGAGGGTTGTTCTTCACTGCTATATTTGTCGTATCCGGTGCCCTTTGGGTCATGATTAAAACGACTGGTGAAGTATCCGACCGTGCTTATAAAATCGCAAGACCATTTTCAATGGCAGCAGCTATTATTTTAGCTATCTTCTATGTAGCAACTGCTAATCGGACAAACTTATTCCAAAACTTTACGGAATATCCGGTACTATTCATTCTTCCAGTACTTGCAATGCTAATGAGTGTACTCGCACTTATTATGGTGTACAAACATAAAATTGGCCTTGCCTTCACATTCGTTTGCCTAACAATCGCAATATTTATGACAACTGGCTTTGCAGGTATGTTCCCAAGAATGTTACCATCTCGTATTAACGATGCATACAGTACAACGTTATACAACGCAGCCGGTAGTCAATTAAACTTAAAAATTATGTTCTTCGTTGCAATGGTCATGGTACCAATCGTTATTGGATATCAGCTTTGGAGCTACAGTATCTTTAAAAATAAAATTCATAAAGACTCTGCTAAAGGATATCACTAAAATAAAAAAGACACTTCGTTTGAAGTGTCTTTTTTTGTACGTATGATTTTCGATAAGATGTTATATTTCTAATCTAACAACTACACTATAGAAGAATCATTAACAGCTCACAGCTAGATTGTATCATAGGGCAACTTCATCATTTTATGCAATTTTACATACTGTACTATAAAGTAAACTGTATCCCCTGATCATTCGCATCATTATCCCATACATCAGCTGTACTAATCCCGCTAAACGTTTGTACTTTCATTCCTGTATTTGAAGATCCCGATCCATTATAAGCCTTCGTCTTTTCAATCGGCTGTACGTTATATTTGTCACCTACATTAATTGTTCCATTGCAGTTTTCAATAATAACACCTTCCACAACTGCCGGCATTTTGTCACCCACTTTCATTTCTTTACTTTTATTTTATGAAAATCGCCTAGAAAAATAGCATGTTTCAATAAGAAAAAGCACTCAAATTGAGTGCTTTTTCTTTAAGCATAAAGACAAGTTTGGAGACAGTTGACTTCTTCAAAATTTTATTAGGGGTAATATTTTGAAAAAGAAAGCCTTTCATATGTAGGTTAACACTACTGGAATATATAGTAAATTGATAATATTTATACGGAAGATTGCTAATGTTTAGTATAGATAGTTTACACTATGCTAACAGTGAAAACTATCTATACTAATAAAAAAAAAGGTGCCTTCAAAGAAGCCACCTTTCAAAAACAGACACTATAAAACAGAATTATTTATTGTTATACGATTGTTAGATACAAAAAGTAGAGGGAAATGTTTGTATGAAATTCTGCTTTATAAAGTCTGTCTACAACTTATATTGTAATCCTCTTCATTTGAAAAAAAATATAATATGCACAATTGCATACAAAAAGAAAAAGCACTCTACTGAGTGCCTTTTCAACCATTTTACTTTTAATATATCGCTTTGAATATATTGTAACATACGTATCTATATATTTTATTGAGAAAATTCAAAATCATTTTTTCTTTCATTTTTACTTATAAAATCATGTAATATAAAAGGTATGTCAAATTCTTATACAAATTGAGGTGTACTATATTTATGATGTATTTCGGAATTATTCCTCTTATACTATTTATTATTTTTCTTATTTCCTATTTAAAAGATCCGCGAAAAATAATAAACGGCTTTTTATTTAATGCCTTTATCTGTTCATTTCTATTATTTTGCGCTATAGCCTCATTTGAGTCTGGTAATAACGATTTACATTTTATCGTTATCATCCCCATGCTAGCACTACTTGTAATGATTCCTTTTGCTATAGTCGCTTTAATGTTTGGACTCTTTCTTAATGCAAAAATTTTAATGCAACGTGAAGGAAGACGCTTCACAAACTCTTTAACTTTAATTGCTGCTTTAGGGATTTTATTCTTTATAATGCTCCCTATCATAAATCCAGCAAATTTATTCTCAGAGCATTTTCAATTTATCTTTGCTGCTATCTCTCTTATAACTATGTATTTCTTTGTGCATTTATCTAACTTCTTAAGCGCATATTTTTTATACCAATTCAACAGACCAAGACGTAATCAAGATTTCATTATCGTTCTCGGTAGCGGCTTAATTAATGATAAAGTACCACCTTTACTTGCAAGCCGAATTAATAAAGCTATCGACTTTTATTGGAAACAAGCTGCTGTGAATACACCACCAACAATTATTTTCTCTGGCGGTCAAGGTCCAGATGAAGGACTTCCTGAGGCAGAAGCAATGCAAAATTACGCTGTTGAAAAAGGCATTCCGATTGAACATACAGTGCAAGAAAATCGCTCTGTAAACACATATCAAAACATGTTGTTCTCTAAAGAAATTATGGATTCTTTAAAGCCTGAAGGTAAATATAAAAGTATTTTTACCACAAATAATTTTCACCTTTTCCGCGCTGGTATATATGCAAGACAAGCTGGTCTTAACAGCCAAGGGATCGGATCAAAAACTGCATTTTATTATTGGCCTAACGCAATGATCCGTGAATATGTTGCGATTGTCGTAATGGGACGTAAGCGCCATATGAAAATATGTGGAACTATTTTAGGTTTCGCTTTATTCCTAACAGCCCTTAGTTTTATTGTTTCTTAATAGCTATTAAATAAAAGGTCCCCTGAATGCTTTATACAAGGGGGGCCTTTTTTATATCTTTCAGTTCATTAGATTTAAATAAGTAACATAACAGCATACAACACATTAATTATTCCAGAAACCAATCCAACAATAGCAAATGTTTTACTCGTACCTGTCACTTTTTTGTTTAAACCCAATATAGAAAATACGATAGCTATACTACCAATAAGCCCCCATAAGTTTATAAACCAAGATATTAATCCAGTGATGAAACCAACTAAAGAAAAAACTTCTATACTACTATTAGAACTGCTATTTGGAAAACTTCCCTCTACCGTTTTATAGCTAAGACTCTCCCCGCACTGTCCGCAAAATTTATTGCCTTCTTTCGTTTCATTTCCACATTTCGTACAGTATCCCACAGAATCCCCTCCCTAAGGTTAGTGCCCCAAATGTATATATCCATACTATTCATTCTACTTTTTCATATTAAAATTATGACCACTCTCTAATCTTCTACTGTTGTATTTTAAATAATAATATGGTCATAATATTCCCTGCATACATCCATTAAAGGAGAAATTTTTCAAATTAAATGTTAAAATAAAATTTAGGTGTGAATTATGTAACAAACAAGAAACTAGTTTGAAACGAGGAAATTACATGGAGAAAATTATCAAAAACAAGCCCAATAAGCTAAAAATTGCTTCGAAAGCTTTGATGATTATTATTGGGGCATTTATCACAGCGTACGGATTAGAAGCAGTATTAATTCCAAATAACGTATCAGACGGTGGTGTAACTGGTTTAAGTATCGTTAGTTCAAGATTATTTGGATTGCCATTAGGAGCTCTAATCGCAGTTATTAACATTCCTTTCGTTTGGTTAGGATATAAGCAAATCGGTAAAAGCTTTGCGATTTATTCTATTATTGGAATTGCTTCATTAGCAATAGGTACCGTTGTCATGCACGGAATACCAGCTATTATTGAAGGCGATACATTATTAGTTACAGTTGTTGGTGGTATTATCATCGGTTTTGGTATGGGACTAGCATTACGTAACGGTGGCGCATTAGATGGAATCGATATGCTAGCTGTATTGCTCTCTCGTAAGTTACCATTTGGAACGAGTGACCTTATTTTATTCTTAAACATGTTCGTATTTATTTTCGTATCAACAGTATTCGGTCTTCAAGGAGCTATCCTCTCGGCAATTGCTTACTTTATCGCTTCGAAAGTAATTCATATCGTTGAAGTTGGTTTAAGTGGTTCAAAAGCATTTAAAATTATCACAAAAGAGCCTGAATTAATGGTAGAAACAATTCGCGATCGTTTAGGCCGAAGTGCAACATATAACGAAGTATACGGTGGTTATTCAAGAGAGAAATTCAAAGAAATTTCTTGCGTAATTAATCGTTTAGAAGAAAGTAAAATGAAAGAACTTATTAATGAAATCGATCCACACGCCTTTATTACAGTTTATGACGTAGCAGAAGTAAAAGGCGGTAATTTCAAGAAACGCGATATTCATTAATCGTTATGAAAAAGAGGGTGTGCCAACAATTTGGCACACCCTCTTTTTATTATTAAGTTGCTATAGTTGTCAGTTTTTTTTCAGTAAGTAGATATATTTTTACTCGCCCCACCGACTCCCACGTTTAATCCACGCTACATACTTTTGAAAAGCCGTCACTTCATGTTGAAAACGCAGCGGGATATACAACAATAAAGTGCATGTACACAGTATCCATAGAATACCTACTACAAAATGAAATTTCATTGTCGTGCTAATAAACAAGCTGAGGAATAATACAAGGAACATAATTACACTAAATCTTTTATACGTAGTCATACTATCCCCTCCTTATACTTCAATTGTACCAGTTATAAGGAATTAATTTCCACAAAAAGACCAAAAAGCAACTTACACTTTTCGGTCTCTCTACTATCTTCTCTTCGTAATTTTCCCTGAACCACCGACCCTCGTTTTCGGAGGAGATGTATTTCTTGGCGGCGTTTTAATAGATGATTTCGGCTTCACATCTGATCCACTTGAACCACCTGGTGTTTTTGTAATTTTACCCTTGCTTCCAGTAGAAGGTGGGGGCGTCGTATTACTTCCTTTTTCAGTAATACTTCCCTTATCACCTACTGATGGTTTCGAATCTACATTATCGCCTCGCTTAATGATAGACCCTTTCCCTTCCTTCGTAATTGGAGGTGGGGTTTTCTTTTCTTCTTTCGTAGGTGGTCTCTCTGGAATAACTGGTTTATGATTTTGTCTGTCATTATATCCTCGATAATCACCATATGATGATTTTCGTGAACCGAATATATCGTTTAATATGCTACCCATAATATATCCTTGCAAGAAGGACGGTTGGTAGTTTTGACGGACAAATTCTTCATTACTTACTTCAATTAACGTATCAGATGGTTTCTCTTTATCCTTTTGAAGGTTATACATTTTATCCGAATAAACGAGAAACATTTGATTTTCGTCTTCTTTAGATGCTTGTTTCGGTTTCCTTTCGGCTATAAGTTCCTTCGCGACTTCAGGAACTGACCGATTGGCGGCCCTATACACGTAAGATTCTTGTTTACCTTCCTTTGCGACAGACTCAAGCGGATAACGGTCTTGAATCGACTTTGTCTGCCCGCCTTGACAACCTGATAAGGCATAACCAGCAACAACAAGTAATGTAACGATAGCAAGTATAGGGATCACAAACGATTTAATCATGGTAAACAATCGGTTTGACATGATTACGCCCCCTTACGTTGCTCTTATAATTTGTACATCAGCAGGAATGATTGCTTCTCCCTCATACATCATTGTACGACCATTTTGCCATTCAATACGCAATAATTTTCGATTATCTGATTGGAATTCCCAGACGTACTGTTCCTCTGAAGCTGAGAATGGTGTTTTCCCCATCACAACAACACGTCCGTTATATTGTTCTTCCATATGGTACTCTGTATCATCCATTTCAATTGTCGTCGGAATTTCCTCAATTGAATCTAAGCGACCATCAATTGGTGTATATAATTTGTAATACGTATTTTCACGATCTTCAATTTTTAAATAACGAATGTCTTTCCCGTCTTGCAGTGTTAAAACAATTTCCTTGCGAGAATGCATACTCGTTTTCCCAGTTAATTCGTACATGACTAATGAAACTTCAATCATATCACCAGGAGCTAACGTTAAAAGACTCTTTTCCGGCTTCGGTGGCTCTGGGCTTTTCATTATATTTTTAATTCGTTTAAATAAACTCATGATCTACCCCTCCTTTTCTCTTTATAAACAAGCACCTAAAATAAGTGCACCAACAATATGTAATGATCCGGCTAACATCGCATGTGCAACGCTACCTTCTTTCGTACCTTCTTCTAAATCAAGACCAGACATTTTCTTTAATACGAATTCGATAAACATTTCTACCACTAATAAAATAACGAAAGAAACTGCTGATGCAAGAAGTGCTTGCCATAAATCATTTGCTTTCGTTATCGATTGAGATAAAATGTACCCTTGTGCAAATAATTTCATAATAAAACGAGTTGTTACAGCTGTATTTCCATTTTTGATTTCTTTTAAATCATTGTATTTTGTAAAAATCGAATCAACCCACATAATTGCAAATAAAAGTACTGCACTCGCTCCAGTCCATACAAGCATGGCAACTACATTCATCCATGTCATTGCAAAACCTCCTCAAAAATATAATAGAAAACCGACATGAATTTGTTTAGACATGTCGGTTCATTTGTCTCTATTCTATATTATTTCTCATACTGCTTCATAATACGAGCTAATTCATCGTCAACAGCAGAATTTTTGTTTAAGCTTGCGAATTCATCATCTAATGACTTTTCTTTCTTATAAACTTCACCGCTTGCTTCCGCTTCAGCCTCTAATTGAAGAGCTTTCTCCTCCATACGGCTTAAACCAGCTTTTGCTGAATTTGAATCAAATCCAGACATCGCCTGATTAATATTTTTTTGTGCTTTCGCTGCATTTACACGTGCTACAAGTGTTTCACGTTTATTTTTCAGCTCATTTAATTGCTTGCGCATTTCTTCTAGCTTAAGGCGCAGGTTATCAGCAGCAGCTTTATTTTGCTCATAGCTTGTTTTATACTCATTCATTTTTTGCTCTGCATTTTGTTTTTCTTCTAATGCACGACGCGCAAGATCTAAGTTATTAGCTTGAACAGCCATATGAGCTTGCTCTTCACGTTTTTTCACAAGTGCTTCTTGCTCTTCAAATAATATTTTGAATTTCTTCTCAAGTGCGATTTGAGCTGCTACACTTTTCTCAGCCTCTTGTACATCGGCTTGCATATCGCGTAAATATTGATCCGTCATCTTAACTGGATCTTCCGCTTTTTCAATTAACGAGTACACATTCGACATTGTTAAATCTCTTAATCGTTTAAATACAGACATCTAAATTCCTCCTATGATATACCTCATATTTCAAATTCACTACTTGGAAAACTGAAAAATCTCCCTTTACAGTAAAGAATATTCATTTTTACAGCCTATGTGTTTATTATAACAAAACTAATATGTCCTTACATGTTATTTCCAAAATACATCCATTATAATATGACATTCTATATACAATATTGCATTTCTAATATATTCTCATTATCCCTCTTTGAAATTAACTTACTTTTGTGCAATTTCACTAAATTACATAAGTGTAATGTTACTGTAAGCTAACTCGATAGTTGCATTCCGATATTTCTTATACACTAATACCAGAAGCAACAAACAAGCTTCTTCACATGTAAGCACTAATACAAAAATTGTATTTACTATAAAACATATAAAAGGAGAAATCATCATGAAAAAATTAGTAGGAATCGGATTAGCAGCAGCAATTTCATTTGGAGCATTATCAGGTTGTTCTTTATTAGGAGAGAAAGCGAACGGTTTTGTACTGTACGGCTCAGAAGAACAAGTTCAACAAATTACAGATAAAAACAAAAAAGAAGTGAAAGAAAAAGACTTCTATAAAATGAAAATGACAACATTAGATGGTAAAAAAGTTCTTGTAATGGATAAGAAAACTGGTGAAGAACTAGTGAAAAAAGAGTTACTTAGCAAAGTTGATGAAAAAGACAACACGAAACCACTTGATAAATTACCAGCTGTAACAACAGAACAAGGTGTATTATTCGCAAAAGAGAAAGTAGAAAATGCTACACTTGATGGAGCGAAATTAAAATATGAAGGCAACACAATTATCGGAAGTGGCCGTGCATATACAGATATGTATGCGATTGTTGATGACGCAACTTACAGCAATGTAAAAGGTGATGAAAAATCTGTAGGTGTATTAAAATTTGATAAAGACCCGAGTAAAGAATTCCCTGGTTACAAAGGCGTAGAAGCTTCTCAACTTGTAAAAATTAAAAAGTAAAACAAAAAAGCTTTGCGAAATTCGCAAAGCTTTTTTCTATTTATTATGAGCAATTTGCTCCATATCCGGGCTACAAGTTTGCGACTGACATGACTTATTTAAAGAACATGCCGCGCATTTTCCTTTTTTACTTCTCTTTACAAAATTAACTAACGTATATGCTGCATAACCAAAAATGATAGCTCCAATTATAATATTGACCATCATCACAATACATCTCCTTCTAGAATCCGAGTAAGGATCCAACTTGGTATATAATGAGCGTTAATACATAAGCAACTACGAGTGGATAAACGACTGAAAAAATCGTCCATTTCGCTGATCCTGTTTCACGTTTAATAACAGCTACGGTCGCTAAACACGGAACATATAATAAAATAAAGAACATAAATGCATAAGCTGATAATGCTGTATAATGTGCTCCCATTACATTTCCAAGCACATCTTCTTTAACCGCATAAATAATTGCCATTGTAGAAACGACAACTTCTTTCGCTAAAAATCCTGTTAAAAGGGATGCCGCAGCTTGCCACGTTCCAAAGCCGAGCGGTGCAAATAATGGTGCGATAAATCCACCAATCATCGCTAAGTAGCTATCTCCCATATCAACGCCAAATCCTGATGGACCTGCATAGTTTAATAACCAAATAACAACCGAACCACCAAAGATGAATGTACCAGCTTTACGAACAAATCCCTTTCCTTTCTCCCACGTGCTCAGCCATAACGTTTTCGCTTGTGGCACACGATAAGGCGGTAGTTCAATTACGAAAATAGATTTTTCTGCTTTCAAAATCGTAAGAGACATAATTTTTGTAACGAGTAATGCCAGAACAATACCTGCGACATATAAAGAAAATACAACAGTCGCCTGACTATTAGGGAAGAATACGCCCGCAAATAATGCATATACAGGTAATCGTGCTGAACAAGACATAAACGGTGTTACTAAAATGGTAAGTAAACGTTCTTTCTCCTGTTCAATGGTTCTCGCTGCCATAATACCTGGAACGTTACATCCAAAACCAATAATCATCGGAATAAAAGCTTTACCGTTTAAGCCAAAGAACTCCATAATTCTATCCATAACAACTGCAATTCGCGCCATATATCCTGAGTCTTCTAATAATGAAATGAAAAAGAATAGTGCAAAGATTTGTGGTACGAATACTAATACAGCACCAACACCGGCAATAATACCTTCTGTAACGAGTGCTTGAATAAAATCAGAAGCTCCAATACTTGTAAGTCCAGCCGTCACCCAATCCGTAAGCTGACCACCAAAAAACTCATCTAACATATCCGATAAAGGTGTACCAATCCACGTAAACGTAACCTGAAAAATAAAAAACATAACTGCTAAAAAGATTGGAAGTCCTAAAATTTTATGTGTAATTAATCTATCAATTTTTTCTGAAAAAGGAATTTTTCCTTCTTTCTCATGCTTCATAACATTTGTTTTTAACTTTTCAATATACGCTTCACGAGTTTTGTAAATGTGCTCTTCTAACGTACAATCAAGTTTTCCTTCTAAGCGAGATCGAATGGCTATGAGTTCCTTATAAATTGGTAATGCTTTCATTTCTTTTTCTACTACTTCGTTATTGCTTAAAAATTGAAGTGCTAACCATCTCGGATGCTCATAATTCGCTGTCTCTAAAAGAGCAATTACTTCTCCAATTCCTTCATCCATTTGTACACCATATGAAATAAGGAATGGCTTTTTCTCCTTTTTGTCATTTTCTTTAAGAGTCGCAAGTAGTTCTTCACAACCTTTTCCACTTCTTGCAACGACAGGAACGACTGTTACACCTAATAGTTCTGATAATCGTTTTACATCAATGACAATTCCTCTTTGCTTCGCCACATCAACCATATTTAAACCAATTGAGACCGGCTTACCAAATTCAAGTAATTGCAACGTTAAATGCATATTTCTCTCAAACTGCGAAGAATCTACGATATTTAACATATGATTAAATTCTTCTGTTAATAGAAAGTTTGTTACAACACCTTCATCACGTGAAACTGGATTTAAATCATACACACCTGGTAAATCAATTAATGTTCCTTGTCTATCTTTTAATTTACCAACCTTTTTTTCTACTGTTACACCGCTCCAGTTTCCTACGTATTCATAAGAACCAGTAAGTGCATTAAATAATGATGTCTTCCCTGTATTCGGATTCCCTAGCAAAGCTACCTTATTCACGCTAATTCCACCTTTATCATTTTCGCGTCACAATGACGAATACTAATTAACTGTCCACGACACTCCAATGTACAAGGACCTTTGAACATCGCTTTCTGTTTCAAGCGAAGTTCGCTTCCTTCCGCAAGACCGAAAGCAGCTAGTCTACGCTTTAATAGCTGATCTAAAGACTGAATACTTTTTACTAACACTTTCTCTCCAATTTTAATATCTACTAAGCTCATAACCTTCCCCCTCAGAAGAGAATGATAATTATTTTCAAAAAAATTATACCACACCCAATTTCTCTTGTACTATACCCTTTTGCTTCATATTTATTAACATTTCGCTACAATTCTATTTCAATTATTGTCATACAGCATTTGTTTGCCATTCTCATCCATTTCGCTTACAATAAACAATAGCAAATAAAGAATCTCGTTATCACTGGGGGAGCCATGCCGCTGAGAGGGAACACTTCGTTCCGACCCTTCGAACCTGTTAGTTAATGCTAACGCAGGGATTGTGCAAACGTCCGAAATACATACCTCATTTTTATTTACGTATTTCGTATCCTCCTATGATATCTATTCTTTTTTGTACAACTTGGATTTAGGGGGAGACAACATGCGTAACACCAATTTACAAGCGATGATCGAATCTGCTATTCTTGCAGCCTTCGCCTTGGTCATCGACATTTTACCACTTTCAATAAAAATATCAGCAACAGGCGGTTCCATTTCATTTGCTATGATTCCTATTTTTATTATCGCATACCGCTGGGGCTTCAAAATGGCTTTCTTAGGAGGCTTAATTTGGGGATTATTACAAATTGTCGTAGGCGATGCCATTATCGTCACACCAATTCAAGTATTAATTGAATACTTTGTTGCTTTCGCATTCATTGGATTTGCTGGTTTATTCTATCGGCCAATTCAAAAGGCGCTTTTAGCGTCAAATGAAAATAGCGAAGAACAATCAAATTTAGGTAGCCGTAAAGACAAACCTTCATCAAAACCAAACCAAGGAAAGAAAGTAATTGGATACATTATCGTCGCTACTTTTATCGGTAGTCTAGCTCGTTACTTCTGTCACTTTATCGCTGGTATCATTTTCTGGGGACAATATGCACCAAAAGGCCAATCGGCTTTCCTATATTCTTTAATATTTAACGGTAGTACAATGATTGGTTCCTATATTCTATGTACCGTTTTACTTATATTTTTATTTATCACTTCACCACGCTTATTCAAAAGCATCAGTGCTTATCAAATGAATACACAAAAAAAGGGCGCTTAATGAGCGCTCTTTTTTCATATCGTAATATTAATTAAAAATACAATAAATGCGCAAAAGAAAATAAATACCATTATACTTAGCCAATTGCTATGCACGGTTCATCGACTCCTTACATAACCTCATATTCTAAACAAATTATACTGATTAAAAATAAAGATTAGGTAAAGATAATATGAAAATAATTTAAAAAAACGTAGATCATATTTTCTACGCTTTTTTCGGTAAATAGAAATAAAATAACACACCATTTTCTGTATTTCCTGCCCCATATTCAGTATCATGTAGTTCTAAAATATTCTTTGAAATGGCAAGCCCAAGCCCCGTCCCACCTTGTGAACGCTGACGAGCTGTATCCACTCGATAAAAACGATCCCAAATTTTATCTAATTGTTCTTCTTCAATGTGAGTACCTTTATTTTCAATGCACACTTTTATACGATCCTTCTCATCTATTGTAGAAATAATAATATCTTCTTTATTTGGTGTATAACGTATGGCATTCGTAATGAAATTCACGATGACTTGTTCAATCCGACCTTGATTTGCAATCACTTCAAATGAACATATATTTTTATGAACACGAAGCTCTTTTTTCTCTATTTCCACAGATAGATGTTCACATATGTCTTCAATTACTGTATCAATATAAAACGAATCCTTTTTCATTTTATACGTACCAGATTCAAATTTAGCTAACTCAAGCATATCCAAAATTAACGTATCCATTTTGTCTACTTCTCTCTCCATCGCCTGAAAATAATAATCCTTTTTATGCTCAGCTACCCCGTCTTTTAAAATAAAAATACAGCTTTTCATAATACTTAGCGGTGTTTTTAATTCATGTGAAACACCAGAAATGAATTCTTTCCGTGTATTTTCTAACTTTCTTTCCTTTTCAATATCGTGTTCAAGCTGTCCGATATGAGAATTTAATTTGTTAGAAAGTATATTAATATTTTTCGATAAATCACCAATTTCATCTTTTGAAGTAATCGGTATTTTTTCTGTAAAATCTAATTGTGCTATTTTCTTCGTCGTATCATTTATTTTTAATAACGGTTTGGCAATTTGTTTTGAATAATAAAACGAAGCTAAAAAAATAAGAACGACTACAAATGCAATGATGTATATGTAATAATCTTGCACCATTTGTACAGCTTCATCTACAGGCTGTAAAGAAGCCATAGCATAAATATATGTTACTGATCCGTCTTTTTCTTTTATTGGTTTAATTAATAATTTATATTTTATATCATTCTTTTCATAGTCCATTGTCTTTGTTGAATACTCTATTTGATTACTCTCTTTTAGTAATACATCCGTTTGAAATTCTTTTATACTATCCAAAAATAAAGTATTTTTATAAATTGGATTTACGGGGCCTTTTACATCTGGAAACTGTACTTTCGTAACACGCCCTCCTATGTAAACATCTGGTTCTGGGGCAGCTTGCTCCTGAACGGCTGGCCTCTTCTCCTTAACAACTTGTTCCCCGGTTGCTTTCTTTTTTTCCTCATATAATTTTCTCATTTTCTCATTAAATGCTTTTTCTAGCGGTTTATTAGATCCGCTTAAATTCTGTTTAGATAAAGAAAAAGAGAATGGAATAAAACTATCTTCTTTTCTCACTCCAGAAAAATAAATTTCTTGCCCTAAAAAATGCTCTGATAATTTATTATCAATCTCCTCTATATTGACGAGATTACCTAAGGGAATTTTGAATATTTGTTGTCCAAAGCTCTTTTGTTGCCTACGATCTATCGTTACTTCAAAATAAAAATCATCTGCATGTTTTAAATTCCCATTCTTATCTAATGTCGTAATCCACGTATTATTTTCTCTTAAAAAGTCTTGCTCTAGTTTCTGAATTTCTTCTGCATTTCCTGCATGATTTAAATAGTTCTTCTCAAAGGAATTTAAATTCACTTTAATATCTTCCACTTTTCGATTCGCATAATATTGTTTGAAAAATATCGTTTGTCCAATAAATATCGTCGCTAAAATTAACATGCATAATGCTGTTGTAAGAGTAAATAATTTTAGTACAATCCCTTGTCTCATATATTCCCCTCAAATTTATAACCAGTTCGTACTACAGTTGTAATATACTTTGCTTTCTCTCCTAATTTATTTCTTAAATTACGAATATGGCTATTCACCGTTCGATCATCGCCAGCAAATTCATATCCCCAAATTCTTGAAATGAGTTGCTCTCGCGTTAAAACGATTCCTTGATTTTTCATGAAATACGCTAATATTTCAAATTCTGTATGCGTTAAATTAATATCAGTTCGATTTACCGTAACAGTGCGCGACGGAAAATGAACGTGAATATCGTGGATTGATAATGTATCATCTTCATTCTCTAAAAGTTGCTTTGTCACTTTTCTGCTTTCTAACAACCTTTTCGCTCTTGCTAATAAAATTGGCGGACTATACGGCTTCGTCACATAGTCATTTGCCCCAAGTTCAAAACCAAGTAACGTATCGTCTTCATCTACGCGCGCCGTCAGCATAATAATAGGCACCTCGGACGTCTTTCGAATTCTTCGGCAAACAGACCATCCATCTAGTTCTGGCAACATAATATCTAAAATAACTAAATCAACCTCTTCTTCTTCAAATACAACTAAAGCCTCTTTCCCGTCCCTCGCTTCAAACACTACATATTGCTCACTTAAAAAATAATCTTTTAATATTTCACGTAATATGTCTTCATCTTCAACAATTAAAATGTTTTTTGACATAACTTATATCCCCCTCCCGCTTTCAGAAACTATAATTTCACTTCGAATAACTTCCAGTTAACTTCGCCTCGATAATATATCTATCTGGTGCATCCCCTATATAATTAAATGGGTAACAAGTTGTCAGTGTTAATATCGGTTCTTCTTTTTTTATAATAACAGTACGATCATCCGCATGAGTAATCCATGTCTTTTGAATTTCATATGTGTACGTTTTATTATCATACTCTAAAACAAGGGTATCCTTTTCTTTCAACTCTCCTAAATCTGTAAATACAGTATCTCGATGTCCACTCAGTACAGTATGTCCTCCTCCAGATGGGGTTGTCGTTAAATCACTAACAAACATACCAACTCCTTTTTTCAAAGTCGTATCATCCGCTCCCCAATATATAGAAAACTTCTTCTTTATTTTCGGTATGTTTAACATCGCTACCTTTTCTCCTTCTTTATGTTCTGTTTGAGAAGAAGGCACTTGAGAAGTTACAGGTGTTTCATGAGAAAGTTGAGTATCTTGTATATTTTGAAGGCTCTTTATTTCTTCTGCCGTTAATTGCCCGGCAGAGCTTTTTCCTTTATACCATTCCACAGCGTAATAGGATCCCATGAATAGCCCTATAGCCATCAATATGATACCGATATAATTGAGTAACTTCATTCTTCATTCCTCCATGCCAAAAATGGTAGGAGTAACCTACCATTTTTAATATATGAAATTATCCCATTCTTTATAGGAAAATATTTTATTTACGCTTTAACCTTATTACGACGATTCAAACCAAATAATGTACCTATCGCTACAAGACATGCACTTAATCCCATCATTGCTACATTATTTGATGCTGTATTTGGTAATTTTTCACCTTGTACAACTGGCTTTACTACTTCTTTTTTAGCTACTTCATTCTTTTGTTCGACTTTTATCGCTGCTTCTTTTTTTGCCATATCATTTTTTAACTGTTCTTGCGCTATTCTCTTTTTCTCTTCTTCACTCTTTTTCTCAGCTTTTATTGCTTCCTCTTTTTTAGCCATATCATTTTTTTCTTGTACTTGGGCCGCTTGTTTTTTCTCTACTTCATTTTTTTGCTGTTCCTTAATTGCTTCTTCTTTTTTAGCTTTATCTTGTTGCACTTGCGCTTCTTCTTCCTTTGTTACTGTTCCAGTATCCGCACTCGCTACTGAAGAATATCCTACTGTTAAAAGTGCCATTGCACAAATTGGTAATAGTCTCTTTTTCATTTTCATTCTCTCCTTATATTTTATTCACACCAACTCGCATCGGATGTATTACTAGAATAAGCAAGCGATATAAATATAAGATGCAGATGAAATATATTTCATTTAAAGATTTCATTGTAGAAAAAGAAAAAACATCGCAATATGTACGATGTTTTTTCGGGTGTGTGTCTCAATATTTACATGTTACTTTCGCGTGATTTGGAAGTAGAACGGGCCGGAGCGATAACTAATTGTCTCGGCTCAGTTTTCTTGAAGTGATTTTTGACGTTACACTTACGACGTTGAACAACCCACGCTTTAATAGGGTTTGTTAAAATAATCTTTTGCTCTTCGTTAGGGGCCTCTTCTTCAAACCTACAACTTTCGCTCCATTTATTCCATTTCATTGTAAATTTAGAAGAAGAATGATCATCTTCACGATCAAACAAGTGCAAAAAGTCCATTTTTCCATCTAGCATTACGGTGTTACTAGTCGCTAAAAAAGAAAAGGTCGTCCAACGTTTCTCCATGCCCTCCTACTCCTTTTTCACATATAGAGTGCCTAAAACTTAATTTACCTAAAATATGCTTGCCTTTTACCTTACACCCATAGTTTATCCAAAATGCTATTATGCAACTATCGATTTGCCTTACAACTACCTTACATTTTTGTAAGAAACAAAAAAAACCTTCACTCTATGTAATGAAGGTTTCTTACTTTTTATCTATATGATCTCTCATATCATCAAGTCCAGCTTCTTTTAGCTGCGACATCATACCGTGCGAAATTGCTCCTAACACTAAAGTCATTCCAATTAATGACATACGAATCGCAGGTACATCAATTACGTAAGCCAACAGGCCAAGAACAATTGTTAAAAGTAATGCTTTTATAAATGTTACAATTGTGTACTGTTTCTTCTTCATCATATTCACCCTTTATGGAAGCGTTTTCTTAATATACTTAGTATATCATATCATCAGATGATTTTGTCGTTATCTTTGTAAAAAATTACTATCTCCTTTGACTTTTTCTATTCTATCCTTTACAGTCGAAATGTTCGCAAGTTTTACACTGTAGGAGGATTACAATGAATATTGAAATAAAAGACACTTTAATTTCTGAAGAACAATTACAAGCAAAAGTTAAAGAATTAGCACTTCAAATCGAACGTGACTTTGAAGGAGAAGAAATCGTAGTTATCGCAGTATTAAAAGGTTCATTCGTATTTGCTGCTGATTTAATTCGTCACATCAAAAATGATGTAACAATTGACTTTATTTCTGCATCTAGCTACGGAAATCAAACAGAAACAACAGGAAAAGTGAAACTACTAAAAGATATCGACGTAAACATTACTGGGAAAAACGTAATTGTTGTAGAAGATATTATCGATTCTGGTTTAACACTTCATTTCCTAAAAGACCACTTCTTTATGCATAAACCAAAGGCACTCAAGTTCTGTACATTACTTGATAAGCCAGAACGCCGTAAAGTAGACTTAACAGCTGAGTATGTTGGCTTCCAAATTCCAGACGAATTCATCGTTGGATACGGTATCGACTGTGCGGAAAAATATCGTAACTTACCATTCATTGCTTCAGTTGTAACGGAATAATCGTATAACTTAAAAAATTGATAGTACATAAAATGTATATCGGCGATTTTTTAAATATATCGACTTACCGACAATAACTGACAATGTTAGCATCCAATTAATAGGGAGAAGCTGTTCTAAAATACATGGGAACAGCTCCTTTCTTGCCATTACAAACTACAGGGAGAGATGAAAAATGACAAAGACAAAATTTGAAAAAGTACTCCTTATCGTAAATCCGAAAGCTGGTCAAGGTGACTTACATACAAATTTAACGAAAATCGTACCACCTCTTGCCGCAGCTTTTCCTGATCTACATATCCTTCATACGAAAAAACAAGGTGATGCAACAAAATATTGCCAAGAGTTTGCTAGTAAAGTAGATTTAATTATCGTCTTTGGTGGTGATGGAACAGTATTTGAATGCACAAATGGCTTAGCACCTCTCGAAAATAGACCTACACTTGCAATCATTCCAGGCGGAACTTGCAACGACTTCTCTCGCACACTTGGTGTTCCGCAAAACATTGCAGAAGCGGCAAAACTTATTACAAAAGAACATATAAAACCAGTTGACGTTGCAAAAGCAAATGGACAACATTTCTTAAACTTCTGGGGCATTGGTCTCGTATCTGAAGTATCAAACAATATCGATGCAGAAGAAAAAGCAAAGCTTGGTAAAATCGGTTACTATTTAAGCACAATTCGAACTGTAAAAAATGCTGAAACATTCCCAGTAAAAATTACTTATGACGGACAAGTATATGAAGACGAAGCTGTCCTTGTCATGGTTGGAAATGGTGAATATCTTGGTGGTATTCCATCCTTTATTCCGAACGTTAAATGTGATGACGGAACACTTGATATTTTCGTAGTCAAATCAACAGGTATTCAAGCATTTAAAGATTACATCGGAAAGAAACTATTTGAAGACTCAAATGAAAATGACATCTTCCACGTAAAAGCGAGATCCATTCATATCGAAACAGAGGAAGAAAAAGAAGTAGATACAGATGGAGAAAGTTCGCTTCATACACCTTGTCACATTGAATTATTACCAGGACACTTTACAATGATTTATAATCCTGCGGTTGTGTAAAGAAAAAACGAGTGCTAGCACTCGTTTTTTCTCTTCTAATCTAGTTATGTCGTTGAATCATTTCCTCTATTTCTTTAACTGTGTCTAAAGTAATTCCATTTCTTTGTTCAATTGCTAAAGGATGGTCGGTTGGCTCTAATTCAACATACGGTGCCATTCCAACTTCTCTTATATGTACATTTGTTTTTAAATTTAATGTTTCTGGATAAACTGGTATCTCTACAGATAACCATCCAAAATAAGGATCACTATTTTCCCTGCCTCTTTCATCCCACTCTTCTAATACTTCATCATAACTTTCTTTACTAAGTGATACCCACACAGTCCAAATAAAATTTTCGTGGTAATCAATGATAGGAATCTCTAAACATCCTCTAATAAAATAGAAGAATGGCTTGTTTGCATACTCTAGTTCTTTTTATGTACAATGAAGGAAAGAAGTACCTTCATATAAGGGAGAGGACAAACTTTGTTCAACCAACAATTAGTTAATTTACGCATTGATTTTGCATTTAAACAATTGTTTGGTACGAATGGTAGCGAAGATATTCTAATTGCATTTTTAAATGCTATGTTACAAGATTCTTTAGAGTCGCCCATTGCTTCTCTACAACTAGAAGATCCACATTTACACAGGGAATATGAAGAGGATAAGTTATCTATTTTAGACATTTCAGCAACATTAGACACAGGAACAAAAGTCAATGTAGAAATACAACTCAATAATAATCACGATATGGTTAAACGCAGTTTATATTATTGGGGAAGACTATACACATCTCAACTACAAAAAGGGATGCCCTACAGTGCACTTCACAAAACCATCACCATAAACTTACTAAACTTCGCAATGTTTTCGGAACACCCAGCCTTCCATACAACAAGCATATTATGGAATACACAACAACAAAAAATCCTGAGTGAAGACATAGAAATCCACATTATAGAAATTCCAAAGTTAACTGAACAATGGCATGAAGAAAAAGTAAATCCGTGGAAAGATCCATTTGTTCGTTGGCTTTTATTGCTTTCAGCAAATGAGGATGAGCACTTAACTAAACTATTGGAGGATATTGCTATGAACCAAGACCCTATTTTACAAAAAGCAATAAATAAATGGGAACGTATGAGTCAGGATTCTTCTTTCCGACAAGCCTATGACGCAAGGGAGAAAGTTTTAATGGATGAAGCAGCAAAATTCGCCCATGCAGAGACAGAAGGAATTAAAAGAGGAATGGAACAAGGAATTAAAAAAGGGCTTGAAAAAGGCATTGAAAAAGGTATTCAACAGGGGAAAATTCAAATGATTAAAAATATGTATGATCTTGGTATACCACTTGAAACGATTGCTAAGGCAAGTAAATTAAGTTTGCATGAGATTGAGCATATTTTAGGACATAAATAGTCATAAAAAAAGAGCTTGAATAGTTTCAAGCTCTTTTTTTATCAACTCTCCTCAATATCATCCAATTGAGTCTTATAACACTCATCACACTCTGGCCTCGTAGGAAGAATCCCTCTTTCATCAGGTAATAAAACCCTCAAAACTTCTCGATCCATCTCTGCGAAAGACTTCATAATAATGGGATATCCTTCAATAATATTCGTATACTCAATCCCTTGTTCAAACTTTTTTCCGCTCTTTATTTCTTCTATTATGGAACAAAAAACACTATGCGCGACTTCAGGATCCATATTTAATGTTATTTGTAAATCTTGATGATTAAGGTTCTCTCTTAGACCATTCGTATGATAATTAGCATGGATGCCATCAATATCTTCTGCTAATATGCTATGCATGTACCATCCATACTCTTGTAGCATATTTTCTTCCCATTCATCTGCATCCTCTTCTAAATCTTCATCAAACAAATCCGAATCATACCACACGTCCTCGTAATCTCCAGCAATTAAAAATCTCCAACCAGGTGGTAACCCTAAATACTTCTTTATTTCAGGTGCCCATTCATCAATATGTTGAACGTGTAAAGGAAGAAAGAAATCTTCCTCTGTCCCCATTTCTTCACCAGCCCAAATGTACCAACCTGTCGTTCCGTTTTCTATAGGCATTCGTAACCCATTAATCGGAGCGATACCATCTTTCACATTTTGCGATATTCCTAATTTCAAGTCATTCGGAGATTCTACATACTCTACTTTATATTTGTCACATATACTCATCTGTTCTTTTATGTATTTTTCCATCCTTTTAGCACACTCCTCAATTTTTGAAATATAGATTTCTTTGGCGAAGCACTCTCTAACTTCCATACCCCACATGGATTATAAAATGGATCCTCTTGTTCATAACGTTCATCTATATAATGAGATAAAAGATACACTGGAGCATCTTCTGTGAAACTAATTGTATCTTCATCTTTTAAATTAGGTTTTTCCAATATATTATGTAGGTTAAAATCATTTAATAAATCTACAGCTACTTCCGGATCTATTCCTCCGTCTAAAACAACGTCTGGTAGATTAAATGCCTGCATTCCACATGAATAATAACCGTCCTCTTCATCTCCGACTAAAGTTACAAGATGTGAATACATAGGGAAGATTTCCTTATCCTCTGCAAGCTCTTGCCATTCCTCTTTCGAATAAGCTACACCTGCTGTTTCAACTTTTAAAGCAAGTCCACCTGCATTTAAAAGTTCCATTCCTACGTCAATTACTTCTTTTAATCTCTCTGTATCGTCAACTTTTGCAATAACATACACTGTATAAGTATGCTTCTCCAACTCCTGAAGCAATTCTTCATCAAAACGCTCACCACCTGCATAGAAGAAAGCCTCTCTCAAAGAAGGGTCTTGTTCATATATATCAATTTCAAAGCCAATCTCTTTCTCCTTATGGTGCATAACATTTCCCGCTAATATATAGTTACTTTTACTCACAACTTCTTGTATTAATTCTGTTCTATCTTTCCATAAACCAGGTACTCCAATAACGATTTGTGTCTCCATCATATGCACTCCACTTCTCATCTATTTTCAATCTATTCTTTCAATCTTCCAAACTAAATTAGCTGGGATATCTTTCTCTAAAAAGGTTAACATCCATACAGTTTAGGCATCCTACTATGATTAAAATCTCCAAATATAACACTCCATGTGTACATTTATATCTATTTTCGTTTACATACTATTGTTATTCATAATCCATTTTAGCTAATAAACAAACGAAAGAGAACTAGGTGGATTAATGTTTACTTAAAAATAAAAAGTCCGAAACTATATAAAGTGATTTCGGACTTTTTATTTTTAAAATATTAAATTACATTTCGAACAAAAAGTTGTTATTCATAATCCATTTTAGCTAATAAACAAACGAAAGAGAACTAGGTGGATTAATGTTTACTTAAAAATAAAAAGTCCGAAACTATATATTCGGACTTTTTATTTTTAAAATATTAAATTACATTTCGAACAAAAAGGAGCTGAATTTCCTCTTCTAATTTTCGTATCACATTTTGGACAATATACATATCGTTCCTCTACCTTTTGTCGTTCTATCATGTGTAAGGATACTATTTTCATACTGCACATAATTCCAATTAAGATAAGGCTAAAAATGAGTAGCACAACGCTCTTCCTTCCTTAACTACTTACCTATATTTTACCATTAAATAAAGATAATTTTATACTTATAATCCTATCTTGTCCTTCATACTGGAAGAAACTTTCTTTACTTCTATTTACTCATCAGCGTGATTCTTTTTTGTCTATATAAATAAAGAATACCTGTAACTATAAAAACAATCACGCCAAAATACACGCCATATTCTATCGCGATCGCTACAATACTTTCAATATGTTTTCCAAATAAAGCACCGAGCACAAAGTAAACGAGTGTCCAAACAAATCCTGTCGTATAAGAATACAAAGCATACGTCTTAAATGACATGTTATTCATTCCAACTAAATACGGTACGATATGTCTTACAACTGGTATGAAGTAACTTGTGACTAACGCATAATGACCATACTTCTCTACCATTTGTTGAGATTTCAAAAGATATTTCGCCTTTTTCTTTTTCATTAGCTTATCAAGTACTTTCGTACCAAATATTTTCCCTAATATATAACCTAAAGAAAGCCCAGATACAACACCTAAATATGTTAATAAAAATGCAGGAATGACACTTAATATCCCTAGTGAAGATACAAAGCCACCACTCATTACGATCATTTCGTCTGGAATTGGCATACCGATAATACCTAACCATAAACAGAAAAATAATGCCCAATAACCGTATTGTTCAATATAAGATAATAATTCATGTAATTCCATTATGCATATGCTCTCCTTAGCTCTTTTTTACAGCTAAAGATGTACGCTGGTGGGAAATTGAGCCACACTTTCTCTAGCGTAATTTCTGGAAAGAAGTGCTGTATAAATCCTTTTTTCACAAGTGAATATTGAAATGTAATAAATTCACCATTCTCATGTATCCCTTCCATTACATTGTTTAAAATACGCTTTGAAACTTCTTCTGGTAAAGAGGTAAAAGGTAATCCCGATAAAACGTAATCCACGCATTCTATATTGAGATCTTCTATATACTTTTTTATATTTTCGGCTGAACCGTGTACAACAATGACGTTCTGCTCATCTTTAAATTTTCTCTTTAGCTCCTTGCAAAACACTTCATTAATTTCAATAAGAAGAAATATTGTTTCCTTCTTCTTTCTCTTCATAATTTCTTTCGTAAAGACTCCTGTACCAGGACCTAACTCTACAATGCATTTCGCTTTATTAAAATCAATTACATCGACCATTTTCTTCGCTAATATTTTTGAACTTGGCGCAATTGCACCAGTATGTTTCGGATGTTTAATAAATTCATGTAAGAATGTTATGAGTTGCATATAAACCTCTCCTCATTCGTTCAATAGTTTCTAACTTGTTTCTAAGTATAACTATTATTTCTTAACAAAAATTGAGGAGATTTCTTAAGATTTTATGAAGAATAAAAAAACAGCTATCGTCTCTAGCGATAGCTGTCCCTTATTACTTCGCACTCACGATCTTATAATAAGAACGAACCGTTAAGAAGTAATATCCAATATAGATGACACCGTATACTCCAATACTAATGAGAAGCGGAATCATAATTTCAAATGGTAATATATTTGACAAACCTTTTAGTGCAAATAAACTGTGTAAAATACCAATAATTAATGGAATAGCAAAGATAAAGCTCACTTGTTTTGCGATAGCTCTCTTCATCTCTTGCTTCGTTACACCAATTTTATGAAGAACAACGTAGCGATCACGGTCAGCACTTGCTTCTGTTAATTGTTTAAAGTAAATGATTGAGCCTGTTGCTAATAGGAATACTAATCCTAAGAATAACCCAATAAACATCATTAAGCCTGTTGTTTCAAGCCCCATTTGGAATCCTGTATAGAAATCGTTAAATGGTTTTAAAACTTCTGATTCTCCAGCTGGCATAATGCTTGCTAATTTTGCTGTTAACTCTTTACTATTTCGCTCACCTTTTACATCAATATTTTTTACAGTACGCGTTTCGTTTACTTGTTTCACTTGCTCATATGTTTTATCAGGAACGATTACAAATAGTTCATTTAAATTTGTAAGGCTTCTATTATTTACACCTTTAATTTTTAATTCTTTTGACTCGTTTCCAACAGGGAATACAGCTGTATTTCCTGTATAAAGAGGACCAAAATCAAGTTTCTCAATATATAAGCTATCATATACGAAAGCTTCATTCGCACTTAAATTTACAGGTTCTACATCTAAATGTTTCACAAGTGTATTAAAGTTTGATTGAGAAATAAGCTGGTACTGATTCGTAACATTATAGTGTGTGTTCAGAACTTGATCAGCTCTTTCACCTTTAAATGTTCCCTTCACAGGAATCATTTCAACTTCTGATTCATATGTGACTGGGTGATTATTCTTCTCTCCAGCAAGTATTTCATTTACTTTTTTATCTAATGCTGCATCTTTTTTCTCATAGGAATAACTATACGGCGCAGCAACTTTTGATTGCGTAAATGTGTTGTAATACATCGTAACTGACGTACCAACCGCTGTTAATGTAACTGCACTTAAAATAGCGATTGTCGCCAGTGATTTCGCATTTCCTTTAATACGATATAGTAACTGCGATGTCGTTACCATATTCATACCATTATAAAATGCTGACTTATTATTTCTTGCACGTTTCAATACAAATACTGTGAAGAACATGAACAGTAAATAAGTCCCTGCTACTGTCGCTAATAAAATATATAATGCAACGACCATAAAGTCTGCATACATAACTGCTTTCATGTACATTAATGCTAAAAAATAACCTGAACCGATTAAGAAAACTGAAATTAATGCCATGATGACAGATCCTTTTGGCATTGCTTCTCCTTCACGTTCTGCACGGAAAAGTTCAATTAACTTAAAGCGATAAATTAAACGATATCCTTGAAGTGATGTATATAAAATAATCACAAAGAAAATAATTGCTGTATCAATAATGGCAGCCACCGGTACTTCAAAATGAACGTTTAAATTTAATCCCATCATATTTACTAATAACTCAAGGAATAATTTTGAAAGGACACTACCGATCGTAATCCCAATTACTAATGACATTAATCCCATTAACATATTTTCATAAAAGAGCATCTTACCAATTTGTCTTTTCCGAATACCTAGTAAAGAATATAATCCAACTTCTTTTTTACGTTTACGTGTAAAGAATCCGTTCGAATATATAATAAACACTGCTACGAAAATGATAAGCATCACACTGGAAACTTGAAACGCACCGCTAATCTTTTTAGAAGCTTCTGCTGCTTTTTCCATTTGTGAATTATATTGCAGTGCTTTAAATGTGAAATAAATAACGATACTAAAAATCATAGATGCAAAATATACAAAGTAGTCTTTAAAGTTCCGCTGTATGTTGCGGAGGGCAATGCTAGATAAGGTCATCAGCCATACCTCCAGAAATAGAAGACATTACGTCAACAATTTTTTGGAAGAACTGTTTACGCGTCGATTCACCGCGGTGTAATTCTTTATAGAGTTCACCATCTTTAATGAAAATAACTCGTTTACAATAACTTGCTGCAAATGCATCGTGCGTTACCATTAAAATTGTTGAGTTATCATATTCATTTAACGACTTCATACTTTCAAGTAAATCTGTTGCAGATTTAGAATCAAGTGCTCCAGTTGGCTCGTCTCCGAAAATCATACTTGGATTCGTAACAATTGCACGCGATGCTGCACAGCGCTGCTTCTGCCCACCAGATACTTGATATGGGAACTGACTTAAAATATGATCAATACCGAATTTCTTTGAGATTTCAAGAACGCGGCGATCAATCTCACTCGCTTTCACCTTTGATAACGCAAGTGGTAAAGCGATATTCTCTTTCACCGTTAACGTATCTAATAAGTTATAATCTTGGAAAATGAAACCTAAATGATCACGGCGGAATAACGCTAACTTATCATCATTCATCTTTACAATATCTTTTCCATCAATTAAAATTTCACCGTTCGTCGCATTATCAATTGTAGAAAGAACATTTAGTAAAGTCGTCTTACCAGAACCAGAAGGTCCCATAATTCCAACGAACTCACCTTCTTTTACTTGTAAGTTAATACCTTTTAACGCTGCAAATTTATTCCCACCCGTGTCGTACACTTTTTCAATATTTTTTGCTTCTAACACTGTTTTCATCTCGACATCCCTCATTTCTTCTATTCTCTATTTTCAACTATATACACTCTCTACTCTTGCCACTATCGATGTTTCTTACACAAACATGACAGTTATGTAAGGCACATAAGTAAAGAAATCAAAAAGTTAACATAATGAATTAAAGTACTTTGTTACTATAACATTGGGATATCATACCATCCATTCATTCTCCTTACAGGAACATTACAATTTTGTAAGGTGAAAAATTTACCTACAAAGTTGTGCACGAAATGTCGGATGGGGCCATTTCGTTCCTGCTATTCTATGTACAGAGGAGGTCATAATATGGATTCACTTAAAAATATGAATGCTGCAATGCGCTATATTGAAGATAACCTTACGAATGAAATTGATTTTAAAGAAGTTGCAAAAATAGCTTACTGCTCCGAATATCATTTCAAGAGAATGTTTTCTTTTTTAGCTGGCATATCACTATCAGAATATATTCGCTGTAGACGTCTTACTCTCGCTGCCTTTGAACTAAAAAACAACAATGTAAAAGTCATTGATATCGCTATAAAATATGGATACAACTCACCAGATTCATTCGCTCGTGCATTTCAAAACTTGCACGGTATAACACCTTCAGAGGCCCGAAATAGTAGCCATTCTTTGAAGGCTTATTCACCAATGACCTTCCAATTATCCATTCAAGGAGGAAATGAAATGAACTATCGAATTGAAGAAAAAGAGCCCTTTCGAATTATAGGTATTACAAAACGAGTACCAATCGTTTTTAACGGTGTAAATGAAGAAATTGCTTCTATGTGGAAAAGTTTAAACCCAGAGTCTATTCAAACATTAAAGTCCCTTTCAAACATTGAACCTACTGGAATTATTAGTGCTTCTACTAATTTTTCTGAAGGAAGAATGGAGGAAAAAGGAGAACTTGATCACTATATTGGAGTAGCCACAACAAAGGATTGTCCAGAGGAGTTTAAACGGCTTGAAGTTGCTGCTTCAACATGGGCTATATTCGAAGCTGTCGGTCCATTTCCTGATGCACTACAAAATGTATGGGGACGTATTTATTCTGAATGGTTCCCTTCTTCGAACTATGAACTAGCGGAAGGACCGGAGATATTGTGGAATGAAAGTAAAGACGTACCCTCTCCGAATTTCAGAAGCGAAATATGGGTACCTGTTTTAAAAAAGTAATATAAGAGTCTAACCTTTTCAAAATAAAGAAGCTGCTCTCCCTTTTTAAAGGAAGAGCAGCTTCTTTATTTTATACTTCTTCTTGACTCGTTCTTATACAAGAAAATAGTAATAATCGTAAGCACTATAATAACTGCAAAAGTAAATACTCTGTAGTTCGAGATAGTAGCAGTACCAATTAACAAGGCAGGTATAACCGCCACAATTAAGCCACCAAACATACCAACAAACGATCCTATACTTTGTTTTACTACTTGAGTTTCTGATACCCAATCATAATAACCAAATCGATTATTAATGAAAATCCCCCATACTGCTGAAAATAATGAATATGTTATCGGTGTTATTACGATGAAAAGAGAGGTCCAAACATCTAGCTTTAACCCGATTATCAGTAATACAGCACTAATAAGTGATGCAGGTATACTCAATGAAAGATTCATAAGAATTTTACTATCATAAATCATCTTTGGCGCTATAGGCAATGATTTAATAATCCATACATTTTTTCCTTCTAAAGACAATGAAACACATGTTGTACATGTCATCGAAATCGCTGCTGCAATAGCAAATGGAGCAATCTTTTGCAACAGGGGCTCAATTCCAGGATACGCTATTAATTGGCTTGGTCCTACTACAACTATAGCTAGCGAGAAAGCTAGCGCCATCACGACTCCCATTCCACTATTTATGACATACACTGTAGAAGAGAAGAAACGTTTCAGCTCTTTTTTATACAATGCGACCAATACACTCTCTTTTTTCATGCTATTAATCTCATAATTTGAAAGCATATGATAAGTGGTGATCCCTGTGTTTATTTGCTTATATTTTAACGAAAGTATTTTTACAAAAAGATAATACCAAATCACTGATATCCCCACGAATAAGATGAAAGCTACCATATCAGCATTAACAATTGCTTTTTGAAACATGTTAGCTAATGGATACACTTTAGTTAATTGCTCCGAAACAATTGCACCAATTCCGTTCATATCATTAAGGCTATATTGAGCATTTCCGTTTTTTAGCATAAAGGAACCGAATGTAATAATTACTATAAAACTTAAAATCGTAGTTATTTTATTCGTATTTTTAAATTTAGAAGCGATTGCCGTAATCGAAGCTCCAAAGATTGCTGCGATTGTTGTTGGGATTAAAGATGCGATAAACATACTGATGAACCACATAAAGTAAAAAGAAACTGATGGATTTTCATGTATGCAATACACAACTCCCATTGGTAGCATGATTATGATTGAAAAGATTGTATTCAGCAAGTATAAATACAAAAACCTACTTGCAATAACAGTACTTACGCGAATCGGCAATGACATTAAAAAGTCGTAATCCTTAAAAGCAAAAATTTCTCCATTTGCCTTAAATATAGTGAAAAACAACGTTAATATACTGCTAATAACTAGTGCATAGACAGGAATAATTTCACTAATTCCTATTTTTATCAATCCATATGCCGAAGCTCCGCAATATAACATTAACATGACACCAACTAGAGCAATAGATACTGTCAGCAAAATCTTATTCTGCTTCTTTCTCTTATCTTTTTCGTATTTAAAGGTGTTTAAACCGAGCTGCGTTATCAACCGAATTTTCAAAAGACCTAAACTATTAGTATTCATTAGCAAGCTCCTTCATAAAGAGCTCTTCCAATGAGCCTTCCTTTATTAAAGAATTTACTTCTCCTGAAAGTGCTAATTTCCCTCTATTAATCATCGCTACTTTATTACATAACTTCTCAGCTACATCTAAAACGTGTGTAGAAAAGAAAATCGCACTTCCTTTTTCACAAAGCTCTTTCATAATACCTTTCAATACTACGGCTGCCTTTGGATCAAGACCAACGAAAGGTTCATCTAAAACTAATAATTTCGGTTTATGTAAAACCGCCGATATAATCGCTACTTTTTGTTTCATACCGTGTGAATAAGAAGATATTAAGTCCCCTAAGTACGGTGTAATCTCAAAAGCATCCCCATACTTCTGTATCTGTTCTTCCCGATCCCTCGCAGGCACTTTAAACACATCCGCAACAAAGTTCAAATATTGAATTCCTGTTAATTGCTCATATAAATCTGGATTATCAGGAATATACGCCATTACTCTCTTACATGCAATCGGATCCTTTTTTACTGAATGTCCATCAACAAAAATTTCACCCTCTTCAAAATCTATAACTCCTACTAACGACTTAATTGTTGTACTTTTCCCCGCACCGTTATGTCCAATAAATCCAAAGATATCCCCTGCTTTAACAGTAATATTCAAATGATCAACTGCTTTCTTACCGTCTTTATATGTCTTGCTAAAATTTATAATTTCTAACATGTAAATCCCCCCAAATCACCTTTTCGATTGAATTTTCAGACCTTAAAACGAAAAATTTACTCAGTGAGCTTTTCATTATTCCCACTGAGTATTAAAATCTCTTAACACATAGAAACTATAAATATAAAATTTGACTAATATAGCTCACATTTGTATTTCTTTTTTATACAAAACGTAAGAATATAAATTCGTTATAATGACAGCAACTACTATAATCCCAAGCATCATATAAGTTCTCCAATCAGCCGGAGCGAAAACACTTATAATCATAATAATTCCTAACGCCACAAATACTTTTCCGCTAAACCGATGTGTTTTCCGCCATACTTCTTCATTACTTAACGTCCATGGATTACGCATCCCAACAAAAAAGTTTGGCTTACACTGTGGTAAATAATTACCCATTACTAAAAATAAAACACCAACTAATAATTCAGGCACCCGATTAATGAATAAGTTATATCCTAATCCACTTGTAATAATATCTATATTTCCTACAAATAGTAGCAATAGTACACCATTATTCATCATCATAAAGGCTTTAGAAAATTTCTCGTAATTTGCTTTTCTTGGATCAATCTTTGGTATCACATTTAGAAATATATATAATGCAATCATAATTCCGACCATAGAAATCATTCCGTAAAATTTAGAAGAATATCCATCTACCTTACCTCCGCTCCAATGCGTTGCAATTGTATCCGGCAAATGTGGCCAAGCAAACGCCCAAGCTAAACAAGTTATAACAATTAATAAGATTGCAAAAAGATGTTTTTTCATTTCCCCTCTTCCCCCTTATTCGTAAATGTAAACACCCAAGTTAATAAATCTTGAAAGACAGTTGTGTTTAAAGAGTACACAACAAATTGCCCTTTCTTTTCATCTTGAATAAGTTCAGCATTTTTAAGTGCGCTTAAGTGGTGTGAAATACTTGGTTTTGTCATATTGAAATGTTCAGCGATTTCACCAGCGGTTAAATCACCTTCTTTTAATAAGTCTAAAATTTTTCGCCTTGTTGGATCTGCTAATGCTTTGAATGCTTGATTCAATGTCTTTCTTCCTTTCGATAATTAGACATTTAGATATTTATCTAAATGTTAAACCGATTACTGTTATTTGTCAATTGTATCCAGTGTCCTTTTTACTTTTCTCACTTTTAACCTATACTGTTTACTAGCTTATCTTTCAACATAATGAAAAGACTTGAAACACATGATACACTATAGCTACAATTGTTTTTCTGAGGAGGAATATACATATGTATAAAATTTTAATCGTTGAAGACGATCCAAATATTTCATCATTACTGCAATCTCACATTCAGAAGTACGGTTATGAAGCTGTTGTTGCAGAGAATTTCGATGATATTATGGAATCGTTTAACGCTGTGAAACCACATCTTGTTTTACTTGATGTAAACTTACCGAAATTCGATGGTTTCTACTGGTGCCGTCAAATTCGTCATGAATCTACTTGTCCAATTATTTTCATTTCAGCGCGTGCTGGTGAGATGGAACAAATTATGGCAATTGAAAGCGGTGCGGATGATTACATTACAAAACCATTCCACTACGACGTTGTAATGGCAAAAATCAAAGGACAATTACGCCGTATTTACGGTGATTATGCACCAAATATTTCTGAACGTATCGTTGAAGTAGAAGGTTTAAAACTATTCCCAGAACGTCCTGAAATTCACTTCGGATCTGAACAAGTTCTTTTAACGAAAAAAGAAGCTATTTTAGCTGAAATGTTATTATCTAAATTCCCTCGTACAGCAAGCCGTGAAGATTTATTAGCTGCACTTTGGGATGACGAAAGCTTCGTTGAAGAAAATACATTAAACGTAAACATTACGCGTCTTCGTAAAAAGTTTAATGAGCTTGGTATTGAGAACTCTATTGAAACAGTACGTGGACTTGGATATCGCTTTAACGCAACTTGGAGTGAATAAGCATGAAGCTATTTTTACGTGATCATTTTGCATTTTTCCTACTGTACGTTTTAAACTTCGGTATCATTTTCGTTCTTTATGATGCAGTAGATGGATTTCAAAATAATAAATTTTATTTCGTCGTTTTAAGTTTATATTTATTTATTTGTTTCCTCGCTTACCGTTACGTTCGCAATCGTAGAATGTACCATAGATTAAGCGAGCAACCAGAAAAAATGGAAGATGCGTTTATTGAAAGAGCAACTGCTCCGATGCCTCACGGTGTCAATGAACTCGTGCGTACGCAGTACCGCCTCTTCCAAAAAGAACTACAATCGTATGAAGTAAAACAACAAGAACATCAATTATTCATTAACCACTGGGTACATCAAATGAAGACACCTGTTTCTGTTATGCAGCTTATGGTGCTAGAAATGGAAGACGAGCATTTAATTCCAAAGTTTAAAAAAGAATTAGAGCGTCTAAACCAAGGGCTTGATATGGCTTTATACATGGCTAGGTTAAATAACTTCCATGAAGATTTCCATGTCGAGACGATTTCATTAAAAGATACGGTAACAAAAAATATTAATGGATTAAAAGAACTATTCATTCGTAATGGTGTCTTCCCTGTTTTAGAAGTCCATTCTGATTTAAAAGTTGCTTCTGATGCGAAATGGCTAAAATTTATCATCTATCAATTAATGACAAACGCTGTTCGTTACTCCGGTGAGCGCGGAAAGAAAGTTTTCTTATCTGCTTACCGAAACGGAAAAGATATTATTTTAGAAGTTCGTGATGAAGGTGTTGGTATTCCACAAGAAGATATTCGAAGAGTATTTGAACCGTTTTACACTGGGAAAAACGGTCGCGCCTTCGGAGAATCTACTGGTATGGGACTTTATATTGTAAGTAAAATTTGTGATTATTTAGGTCACTCTGTCAAACTAGATTCTGAAGTTGGTAAAGGAACGACCATTAAAATCATCTTCCACAATGCTGCAAATAATCAAGCAGAACATACGGAGAAGGTGACCGAAGTATGATCGTAACATATGCAAGAAAAATGTATGAGAACTCACTCTCATACATTTTTTGCAATACAACTACTTCTATATCTTCTAGCCGGAGGTATAATCTATGACATTTTGGCAATTTGCATTTAAAAACGTCACGCGCAACTCGAGAGCTTATTTTGCTTACTTTGTAAGTAGTTCCTTTTCCATTGCTGTGTTCTTTTCGTTTGCTGTTTACTTATTCCATCCGAAATTACAAAACTTTGACATGACCTCTGAAATTTCAGCATTAATGATATTTTCAGAAGTAGTAATTGTATTTTTCTCTTTCTTCTTTTTACTATATTCCATTGGTACTTTTTTAAAAGTTAGAAAAAAACAATTTGGTATTTTGACCATTTTAGGAATATCGAGAAAACAATTACATCGTCTTATTTTTATGGAGAATATGTTAATCGGGATTTTATCTATCTTTTTCGGCATGCAGTTTGGAGTTGTTTTTTCTCAATTTTTCTTATTAGTAACAGCCAAACTTACGCATGTTCCAGGAATATATTTATACGGGCCTACTAACGCGTTTATTTTAACAACCATTGTTTTCCTTAGTCTTTTTATCATTGTATCTGCATTCACACCAATGCTTATTCGTACAAAAAAAGCAGTACACCTTTTAAAAACAAATGGTGGAAAACAAAAAGAAAGAAAACCATCCATACTTGTTTCATTATTTGGTGCGATTTGTTTATTTGGTGGTTATGCGTTAGCTGGAAATCCTAAATATTTCGTATCAGTAAGCCCGCAAATCGGTGTTATATATATGGTTTCAAGTATTTTCGTTATCCCAACGCTTGTTACAATTGGAACATATTTCTTCTTTTCACAAATTAGTTTCTTACTTATTTATATTTTAAAGAAAAGAAGGAAGTTTTATATGAAACGGATTAATATGCTTTGGATTTCGGATTTAGCAAGCCGTATTCGAACGAATATTAATATGCTGTTTATTGTAGCGATGCTATCTACAATTGCTTTCACAATGATTACGTTTCTATATGGATTCGGGAAATTTATTAAGCTAGAGGTGAATAGAACTTCTCCTTTTCCAATTTCTTATTTTTCTTATGATGCGAACCCTTTTGTTACAGAGCATTTAAATTGGCTTGAGCAACAATTACAAAAAGAGCATTTCCCCTATCAAAAAATAAAAGCTGATATATATGAAACACCACTAAAAGAAGATAAAGATATAGCTATTTATAATGACGTATACGCAATTAAGCAAAGTGACTATAACAAACTTGCAGATTCTTTACGAATGAAACAACTATTTATGGATGATAACGAAGCATATGTGCTAACAGGGACATCTTATAACACCATATTCAACGAATTTGAGCAAAGCTACAAAAGAGATTACATTACACTCTCTAGTACAAATACGAAATTACGAGTGAAAGGCTATGAGCATGTGAATGCAATTCCATCTGGCTTTTCATATCAAACGATAGTTTTGCCTGATGTTATCGTAAATAACTTACCTAGCACCGTAAAGCATATATCAGCATACAATTACAAAATTCAAAACTGGGAACAGACATATGAAATTGCTGATAATTTTATAGAAAAAGTGCAAAAAGATCGAAATAAATCCCAGTATGAAGGACCTCTTATTCGTTCCTTTGAATCAGCAGGATCGTTATACAAAATAACATCAGGCAGTGCTGCATTTTTCCTAATTGGGACATTTTTAGGAGTTATTTTCTTCATTGGAGCTGGTAGCGTTCTTTACTTTAGAATGTATACGGATTTGACGAACGAACAAGAGAAATATATAACGATTTCTAAAATCGGTGTAACAGATACAGAGATGAAACGATCTGCAACCATTCAACTTAGTATTTTATTTTTCATTCCGTACATTATGGCATCCATTCATACAATGTTCGCAACAAAAATGCTACAAGATGTAATTGGTTTATCTCTGTTCAAAGAGGTTTCAGCCGTTCTTATTATTTTTGGATTCGTTGAAATCGTATTTTTCATATTCATTCGTTCACTTTATATGCAAAAATTATCACAATACACGAGTGGACAAAATATTTAAAACAAACTTGATGAAAAGAGTATTTCTTATGCTCTTCTCATCTTCACCCTATCAGGAGGTTCAGGTGAATGACATTTTGGCAGTTTGCATTTAAAAACGTGACGCGGAACGCCAGAGCTTATTTCGCCTATTTTGTAAGCAGTGCGTTCTCCATCGCAATCTTTTTCTCATTTGCAGTTTATTTATTTCATCCTAAATTGCATATGACAGACGTGAATTATTCTCTGAACATATTAATGACAATTTCAGAAGTTGTCATTGTGTTCTTTTCATTTTTCTTTTTACTGTATTCAATCGGGACCTTTTTAAAAGTACGAAAAAAACAGTTCGGGATTTTAACAGTACTTGGCATATCTCAAAAACAATTAAAGCGACTCATATTTATAGAAAATATGTTAATTGGTGCTCTTTCTATATTTTTTGGCATTCAACTTGGAGTTGTCTTTTCACAGTTCTTTTTATTAGTTACCGCCAAAATTACACACGTACCTGGTTTATATTTATATCCGCCTACAAGTGCTATCGTTTTAACTATCATCATCTTTCTTGGGCTCTTCATTCTCGTATCATCTTTTACACCGATGCTCATTCGTACGAGAAAAGCCGTACGTCTTTTAAAAGAAGGTACACAACAAAAAGAAAGAAAAGCATCCGTGCTCATCTCTCTATTTGGTGCGACGTGTTTAATATGTGGATATGCGTTAGCCGCAAATCCGTTGTATTTTATGTCGCTAGGTGACATCATTGGGCTTTTATATGCCGTCTCTAGTATATTTGTCATCCCATCGCTTATTGCAGCTGGAACATACTTTTTCTTTTCACAAATTAGTTTTTTACTTATTCGTATTTTAAAAACGCGAAGAACGTTTTATATGAAACGAATTAATATGCTTTGGATTTCGGATTTAGCAGCGCGCATTCGGACAAACATTAACATGCTCTTTATTGTAGCGATGCTATCAACACTCGCTTTTACAATGATTACATTCTTATACGGTTTTGGGAAATTTACAAAGTTTGATGCAATTAGACAGAACCCTTTCCCGTTTACGTATTTATCGCATACTGAAAATACATTAGCTGATGAACATTTAAACTGGTTAGAGCAGAAATTTAATGAAGAGCACTTTACTTATACAAAATTTAAAACAGATATATATGAGGTATCTTCAGCTGAAGATAACACGCAGCTCTATTACGCAATTAAACAAAGTGACTATAATGTACTTGCTAAAGCATTAAATTGGGAAAAACTCACGGTAAATAAGAATGAATCTTATATTCTTATGAAAGACTTAGATGATCAAGTTATTGGAACACTTCACAATGAAGAAAAGAAAAATACTCTTACACTTACTCAAAACAATTTACAACTACAAGTGAAAGAATATAAAAGTTATAGCCCATTCCCAAACAGCTTAATATACCAATTACTCATACTATCTGATGAAAATGTAGAATCCTTATCCACAGTTTCCAAACAAATGAGTGTATATAACTTCAAAGTTACAGATTGGGAAAAAGCACATAATATCGGTTCATCGTTTATAACAAAAATTGATAACGATAATGCAGCAATTCAAGCAGAGCATCCACCTTTCCATGCAAGTGAAGCGAGCGATTCCCTATATAAGACAAAACTAAATGTCGCTTCGTTCTTCTTAATTGGTACTTTCTTAGGTGTTATCTTCTTTATCGGTGCTGGTAGTGTTCTTTACTTCCGAATGTATACAGATTTAACAAATGAGCAAGAAAAATATATAACGATTACGAAAATTGGCTTAACTGAAACTGAAATGAAACGTTCAGCGACAATTCAGCTTGCGATTCTTTTCTTCGTGCCTTACATCATGGCGTCAATCCATACGATGTTTGCGACAAAGATGCTACAAGAAGTTTTACATCTCTCGTTCTTCGCTGAGATTACAGTCGTACTGTTGATTTTTGGAACAGTTGAAATTTTATTTTTCCTTTTAATTCGTTCCTTTTATATGCAAAAATTATCACAACATATTAAGTTTTAAAAGTAGAAAGGTGATTACTATGGAAGAAGTATTACACATAAAAAACGTCTCAAAAGTATATGAGGGAAAAGTCCCTCATACTGCTTTAAAAAATATAAATTTACACGTAGATAAAGGGGAATTCGTTGCCATTATGGGTCCATCTGGTAGCGGGAAATCTACATTTTTAAACGTTATTTCTACAATTGATTCTCCTACTTCTGGTGACGTCGTTATTAACGGAAAAAAACCACACACATTTCGTAGAGAGAAGTTAGCTATTTTCCGCCGCCAAGAGTTAGGATTTGTTTTCCAAAACTTTAACCTACTAGATACACTAACAATCGGTGAAAATATCGTACTACCTTTAACATTAGATAATGTTCCATTAAAAGAAATGGATGAAAAGCTTGATAACATTTCAAAAAAGCTTGGAATTGATCATATTTTGGACAAACGTATTTTTGAAGTTTCTGGAGGACAAGCACAGCGTACTGCAGTAGCACGTGCTGTTATTCATCACCCTTCTCTCTTACTAGCCGATGAACCGACAGGGAACCTGGATTCAAAAGCCGCTATTGATGTAATGGAGTTATTTACGAAATTAAACAAAGAAGAAGATGCAACGATTTTAATGGTTACGCACGATCCGTTTGCAGCAAGTTATTGTAACCGTGTTATTTTCATTAAAGATGGAGAGCTTTACAATGAACTGCACCGCGGATTATATCGCGAGAAGTTTTATCAAGAAATATTAGATGTTCTAGCCTTATTAGGAGGAAGACGTGGATGACGTTTTGGCAATTCGCATTTAAAAATGTCTCACGTAATTCAAAAGCATATTTCGCCTACTTTGTAAGTAGTGCGTTTTCTATCATGGTTTTCTTTTCATTTACTGTATACGCGTATCATCCACGCTTACAGAGTGTACAAAGCTTTCAAGAACGTGATCCTCTAATGAATTTAGCTAGTACAGCACAGCTTGTGATTGTTATGTTCTCGTTCTTCTTTCTCTTATATTCAATTGGAACATTTTTAAATGTACGGAAGCAGCAATTCGGGATACTCACTATTCTTGGTATCTCACAGAGACAATTAAAAAGATTGTTATTTACCGAAAACATGATAATTGGGATATTATCCATCTTTATCGGCATTCAAGGTGGACTTGTATTTTCTAACTTTTTCTTATTAGTCACTTCGAAATTAACAAACGCGAAAGGTCTCTATTTATATTGGCCAACAGAAGCGATTATCGTTACAACCGTAACGTTTATCATTTTATTTTTAATCGTTTCTACATTTACACCAATGTTTATTCGTACTCGAAAAACAACGAAGCTTATTAAGGGTGTTAACAAAGAGAAGAGCGAAAAAAAACCATCTATACTCATTTCACTATTTGCTTTAACTTGTTTAGGACTATGTTATTATATTGCCGGTTATCCGCAAGGCTACATAACGGAAAAAAATGCACAAAATGGATCTGTATTCTTAATTATGCTATCTATTTTACCGCTTGTAGTGATTGGGACGTATTTATTTTTTTCACAAACATTTCTTCTCTTTATCTATATTTTAAAGAAACGAAGAAAGTTTTACTTAAAACAAATAAATATGTTATGGATTTCAGATTTAGTTTCTCGTACACGCAGTAATATTAATGTACTCTTTATTGTTTCTATGCTATCTGCACTTGCATTTACAATTATTATCGGGTTATTTGCTGCAAACAATAATACGAAAGCACCCATACTAGAACGATATCCAATACCATTCACCTATACATCAGAAGGTGTTAATGCATTTGAACAAAAGCATATTACTACGATTGAAACTGAACTTACAAATGCTAATTTTCAATATGACAAATATAAGTTTACCGTTTTAAAAGATACAGCTTCAAAAGAGTCAATTGCCATTATGAAAATGAGTGATTATAACGCAATAGCACAGCAATTAAACAGACCAGAAATCACTCTCGATTCTTCACAAGTTTATAATATTTCTCGCTATTCACCAGCGTTATTAAATCTCGTGTCTAACCCATTTGCGAAGCAGAACACAATTACACTTGGCTCTAATAAAAAGGAATTTCAAATTAAAGGTTTTATTAATAGAGGAATTGAGCCTCCCTTTGCATTACCTCACTTAATTGTGATGCAAGATGAAGTAATTGAAAATATGATTCCTCATATTGAAACAATTACAGTCTATAACTACTTCGTGGAAAATTGGGAAAATGCAATTGTCCCAACAAAAAATATATTAAAAAGCTTAGATCATGATGCAGAAATTTTGTATGAAGCACATAAAAATGAAGAAAATTTCATTAAACCATTTTATATTTATACAGCTACGGATGAACTCGTTCATAGTAAAGGAAATGCAGTCGCTCAATTCTTTATTTGGGCATTTCTCGGCTTTATTTTCTTTATCGGAGCAGCTAGTGTTTTATATTTCCGTATGTATAATGACTTAACAACTGAAAGACAAAAGTATATTACGATTACAAAGCTTGGCTTAACTGAATCAGAAATGTTTCGCTCTGCAACGATTCAATTAGGAATTTTATTTTTCGTTCCTTACATCGTTGCTGGTGTTCACACATTATTTGCGGTTAAGTTTTTACAAAGCATGTTTTCTTTCTCCTTACTAAAAGAGACATGTATCGTACTCACCTTTTTCGGGGTTATCGAGATCATTTTCTTCTTCTTAATCCGTTCTCTGTACATTAATAAATTATCACAGCATATAAAAATATGAATAAAATAGCCTTGTGCAATATGCACAAGGCTATTTTCAATAGTTTTTAATAATTAGCAGCAATATCCACCGTAGCCGCCTGCGTAACCGCCGTAACCACCATAGCCACAACCGCCGCCTCCGCCGAAGCAGCTAGCACCGATGATAATTAATAAAATAAACAATACGATTAGAAGCGCAAAACCGCCTCCGCAACCATGTCTGCGGTTACAATCATCATGTCTGTGTTCACACTTTTCGCTCATTACCCTATTCCTCCTTTAGTATCATTCATAACAAGTTCACCTTGCTCTAAATGAGGGGATTCCATTTATATTATGTTTTCAGGGCGAATAGGAAGCTTGGCTTACCTAAAAACGGGCTTGTTTTAGGAATTGGGCTTAATCAAAAAAAAAGATACCTATTCAGGTATCCTTTAAAGAAACATATTCAACAAAAGAGCAAAACCAAATGCAATAAATGATAACAATGTTTCCAGCACCGTCCACGTTTTAAATGTTTCCTTCACCGTCAAACCTAAATACTCTTTTACAAGCCAGAACCCTGCATCATTTACGTGAGAAAACATTAATGAACCTGCACCGGTTGCAATAACGAGAAGCTCTAAATTCACACCAGACATGTGCTGAATAACTGGTGAAACAATCCCTGCTGCTGTCGTTAATGCTACTGTAGCTGAACCTGTTGCAATTCGAATTAAACCAGCTACCATGAAAGCTAATACGATTGGTGATAACGAAATATGTTCTGCCATTTGTGCAATAGCTGTTCCAACGCCGCTTTCAATTAATATTTGTTTAAATCCACCGCCTGCACCAATTATTAAAATAATAGAACCGACAGGCAATAAACTTTCATCTGTTAATTTTTTAATCATCTTTTTATTAATACCTTGTTTGATACCAAGTAAATAAAATGCTGCGAAACATGAAATAAGTAAGGCGATTACTGGACTTCCTATAAACACGAAAAATTCAGTCAATTTTTTCGGTAATGAAATATATGGTGCAACTACTGATAAAATCATCAATACAACTGGTAATAAAATAATAAAGAATGAAACTTTACGACTTGGCAAATCAGTTGATACTGTCGTAACTCGAACAAGCTCCGGTTCATTTTCAGGTATAACCCTCTTATGTACCCACTTTGCAAATATTGGACCTGCTATAATAGCCGTTGGTAACGCGATAATTAATGAATATAAAAGCACCTTTCCTAAGTTCGCGTTATAAATACCGATTGCAGTCATGGCACCTGGATGCGGAGGTACTAGCCCATGTACGATAGATAATCCCGCAATAACAGGTAAAGCAATTAATAATATGTTTTGCTTCGTCGTTTTTCGAATTGAAATAACAAGTGGTAATAAAATGACAATACCTACTTCAAAAAAGACGGGAATCCCTATAACAAACCCTGCAAATAACATAGCCCAAGGTAATTTTTTTACGCCGAAAAATCGAATAAAGAAATCTGCAACTTGCATGCCTGCTCCTGAATCAGACATCATTTTCCCGAGTATAGTTCCAAGTGCCAAAATACCAACTAAATGTCCTAGTACACTACCAACACCAGTTTCATAGGCAGCCACTATTTTCGTTAAGTTCAGTCCAGACATAATAGCTAAAAATAAACTCGCAACTGTTAAACTAATAAATGCATGCCATTTCCACCATGATACCCCTAAAATAACAATTGTGATCGCAAGTAACGTGACGATTAATAAGTATATAGCCATCTCTCATTCTCCTTACTTTTATCCCGATTGGTGTGGGCTAATAATTAGTGGGTGATGCCCTCCTCCACTAATTAAAGTTTTACTTTATAAAAAAAGAGGGAACTGGTATTATCCCCTATAGGTAGACAGTAAAAAAAGAGTCCATCTGATATGATGGACTCAATACTGTTTTATCTGGAGGGGATTTTTTTATGGCAAGAAAAGGACAATCATTTCAAAAATATACAGAAGAACTAAAGCGAGAAGCA